>CAYQDP010000027.1:0-13819 GCA_964416235.1 uncultured Flavobacteriaceae bacterium
CCTTTCGGATGTTGCGTAGCATCCACTTCATTATAAAAACTTTGAGTAACAAAAGCTAAAATGTTTTTATCAGAAGTAACATCTTCGCCTTCTAAAAATGCGGCATGTGCTTTCTTCAACATGCCCACCATCTTAGCAATTTCTTCTTTCGTTGCATCTTTCTTACTTAATAAGGCATCTAGTCTTTGCATGTTGGCAGCCATTGCAATTACCGGAGAACCTAAAATACCTTCATTTAAATAAACACGGTGTTTAGCGTATGGTCTCCAGGCATCGTAGATTTTTGCATAGTCTGCAAACAGATTATCAAATTCAGGTTTACCTTTTGCCCACGTTGCAAAAGCTGCTTCGTTAGCTTGTTTCTCTTCGTAAGTTTTAAACTTTAATAATTGTTTTGATTCGCCATCGAAAAACTTCCAATAGTTAGCCACGCCTGCATAATATCCTGCTAATTTTAATTTTACTGCCGGATCTTTAATCATCTCTTCATGCATGTACTTTAAACGCTGATCACGTAAAGCAACTAATGATGGGTTTTCGATGTCGGTTTTTAATTTTACACCGTAAGAAGTTTCATAACGGTTGGTACCCCCAGGATATCCAAAAATCATTGCGAAATCTCCGTCTTTTACTCCTTTAATTGAAACCGGTAAAGAATATTTTGCTTTGTAAGGAATATTATCAGCAGCGTAATCTGCAGCCTTTCCATCTTTACTCATGTACACACGGAAAATAGAGAAGTCGCCTGTGTGACGAGGCCACTCCCAATTATCTGTATCACCACCAAATTTTCCAATGCTTTCTGCAGGTGTTCCAACTAAGCGAACATCTTTGTAACGCTCGTAAACAAACAATAAAAACTGATTGCCTTTAAACATAGAAGCAATACGACCTTCGTAGCCGGTACCTTCTGTTTCCTTGTTTGCAAGTTCAGTTAAAATCCCTTGTAACTTCTGCGTTAATTCAAGTGCTTTTAAATCTTTTATTTTCTCGTTTACTTTATCTGTAACGTCTACAATTTTAATTAAAAACTGTGCGTGTACACCAGCAGCTGGAATTTCTTCTTGTTTTGTTTTTGCCCAAAACCCGTCGCGTAAATAATTGTGCTCAACTGTTGAAGCAGCTGCAATTGCATTATACCCGCAATGGTGATTGGTAAAAATCAATCCCTCTTTACTTACAATTTCTCCTGTGCACCCGCCGCCAAAAATGATAATGGCATCTTTAATGCTTGCCTGATTGATGCTGTATAATTGTTCTTTGGTAACTTTTAATCCTTTCTTTACCATGTCGGCATAGACCTGTTCGCCTAATAACATTGGTAACCACATGCCTTCATCGGCTTTGGCCACCGGTTTAAATACAAATTGAATGGCCAGAATAAATACAAGTAAACGTTTCATTAGCTAGGGTTTTTAAAACGGGAGCGAAACTACCGCAAAAAAGAGGGGATTGCCAATTTTTTAGATAAATACGGGTATAGTTAGACGAAAAAAGCTATCTGCTTGATTGCTTTGACATTAAGTCCCCCATTTTGGGGGATAAAGGCCTAAAATTTGCTAGAAAAGTGAGGCTTGACCGCTTTCCTGTTCCAGCAACCATTTCTTGCGCCAAAGCTCCCCCGAATAACCCACAAGTTTACCATCGCTTCCAATTACGCGGTGACAAGGAATAATAATGGATATTGGATTTTTTCCGTTTGCGGCGGCTACGGCACGAATGGCGTTTTCGTCGCCCAATCGCTTTGCCAAATTTAAATAGGAGATGGTTGCGCCGTATGGAATTTTTTGCAATTCCTGCCAAACAGCTTTCTGGAAATCGGTTCCAGCAGGACGAAGCGGCAAGGTGAAGGACGTTAGTTCCTTATTAAAATAAGCCTGCAATTGTTTTTTTGCTTCTGCATTAATCGGTGAAAAAGAAAATGGCTGCTTTTCAAGAGTGATTTTGCCCACCTTCACAAACAAAACTGATAATAGCTCGTTAGAGGTTGATGTTAATTCAATCTCGCCGATGGGAGTATCCAAATATTCGAAATGTAGTTTTTGATCAGACATTTAAAGGCGCGTTTTCACAATTTCCTCTACAACGGTAGGGTCTAATAATGTGGATGTGTCTCCTAAATTAGAAATTTCGCCCTCGGCTACTTTACGCAATATCCGGCGCATGATTTTACCACTACGCGTTTTTGGAAGACCACTTACAATCTGTATTTTATCCGGCTTTGCAATCGGACCAATTACTTTGTTTACCTCAGCAATGATTTCTTTTCGTAAAGTATCATGATTCTTTTCGGTAGAAGGAACAATCACGTAAGCATAAATACCTTGTCCTTTAATATCGTGCGGATAACCCACAACAGCGCTTTCTACCACATCGGCATGCATATTAATGGCACTCTCCACTTCTGCTGTACCAATGCGATGACCACTCACATTCATCACATCATCAACGCGGCCGGTAATCCGGTAATATCCGTTTTCATCGCGCTTACATCCATCCCCAGTAAAATAAAGATTAGTGTAAGTAGAGAAATACGTTTGTTTGCAACGTTCATGATCACCAAACGTGGTACGGATAATGGATGGCCATGGGAATTTAATACACAAGTTACCTTCTACATTGTTTCCGGTAATCTCATTTCCTTTTTCATCTACCAATAGCGGCTGAACTCCGGGCAAAGGCAATGTAGCAAAGCTTGGCTTAGTTTTCGTAATTCCTGCTAATGGAGAAATTAAAATGCCGCCGGTTTCGGTTTGCCACCAGGTATCTACAATAGGGCATTTTTCTTTACCGATGTTTTTATTGTACCACTGCCATGCCTCTTCATTAATGGGCTCGCCTACGCTGCCTAATACTTTTAAGCTGCTTAAGTTGTACGGACTAACGTAGTTCAGTCCTGCGGCTTCCAGTGCGCGAATGGCGGTTGGTGCCGTATAAAAGTGAGTGACTTTATGTTTATCCACCACTTTCCAAAAGCGACCCGCATCCGGAAAAGTAGGAACGCCTTCAAAAATAACAGAGGTGGCGCCGGCTAATAACGGACCATAGGTAATATAAGAGTGTCCTGTTATCCAGCCCACATCAGCTGTACACCAATAAATATCCCCCGGGTTATATTGAAATACATTTAAAAAGGAATAGCAGGTATATACCATGTAACCGCCGCATGTATGCACAACACCCTTTGGTTTTCCTGTTGAACCTGAAGTATAAAGGATAAAAAGCATATCCTCGCTATCCATAGTTTCTGCCTCACAACGGTCGGAAGATTGCGGCACTACATCCTGCCACCAAATATCTCTGCCTGAAAGCATGTTAACAGAAGCGCTGGTATGTTTGTAGACTAAGACATTAGTAACAGAAGCGCAAGTTTCTAAAGCTTCATCAACCACTGACTTTAAATTAATGGTTTTGTCCCCACGATAAGAACCATCACTCGTTAAAACCACTTTACAATCTGAATCCTGAATGCGACTTGACAAAGAAGCTGCAGAAAAGCCGGCAAACACCACCGAATGAACAGCGCCGATGCGCGCGCAAGCCAGCATGGAAAATACGGCCTCAGGAATCATGGGTAAATAAATACAAACACGATCTCCCTTTTTAACGCCAAAACTCTTTAAAACATTGGCTAAGCGACAAACCTCATCATGTAATTGCTGATAAGTAATTACGCGATTAGGTTTATCCTCAAAGTTTGACTCCCAAACAAAAGCAGTGTCGTTACCCTTCGTTGGTAAATGGCGATCGATACAGTTTTCGGTAATATTAAGCTTGCCATTAACGAACCACTCCACATCATAGTCCTTAAAATTCCAATTTAAAACTTTGTCCCATTTTTTACGCCAGGTAAAATGACTTGCTTTCTCCTCCCAAAAAGCCTCCGGATTTTCAACGGATTGCTTATACTCGTTTTGATAATCGGCAAAAGTTTTAATTTTTAGCATAGTAACAGAATTTGCCAATGAAATTAGAGCATACGATTATAAAAACCAAGTTAAATTTTGTTGGCGGTAAGCTGACTGAACAAAAGACGTTTCACCACCGGTAAAAACGTTTCTTTTGTAGGTAAAGGAATAGACGATTGAAAAATGTAAACAGCAGGGTTTGGCAAATATGGATTTTGATAAATTAAGTCCTGCTTCACTTTATCGATTGGCATGGAAAGGGATATGGTGTAAGAAGAAACATAATTTGTTTTAAAACTCATAGCCTTTTGGTTGACGAATGAGATGGGCGACAACTCATAATTGTACACAAACACTTCTTTTTCGGGAGGAGTGCTTAAAATAAAGTAGCCTTCGTTTTTATTGATTGGGAGAATGCCAAGAGGTTCGCGTTGAATGTTTTTTTCTACATAGTCAAAAATAGTTTTTCCTTGCATCACCTCCTTCGCCATAAGCGGCATGCTAAATTCGATAATCTGCTTTATTTCCTGAAACCACTCCTCTTCTTCCGGCGATTTATAATTTAGTTTAAGATGTTCAGTGTCTATTGACTCTAACGGTTTTTTAAAACTGTCGTTAAGCTTGTTCTCTGATTCCTTTAGTTCCTTCAGATTCCTGAAATGCTCTATTAATTCCGAAAATTCAGGATAAAGCTGAGTGCTCGAAAATTTATCGTGCACCTTTTTGAGGTAGGCCAACAGAATGTACTTTTTGTATTCAAAATCTATTAAGCCTTCGGTTAACCAGTTTTTTGCAAGTGTTTCCATAAGCTTTTAACAAATTATACGTTAAAATTAAGGCCATGTTGCGCAAATAGCTGTTAAAAATTGTCACATTTCATTGTTAAAAAGTAAGGCATTATTTACAGAAGCACTTTAACAATGGTGTTAATTTTGAGTACAATTTATGAAGATGAAGAAAATTATAGTTTTAGGCCTTATTGCTGCTTTAACGGCTTGTGTGCCTCAGCGTTTGTTGGAAGAATCGAAAAGCAAACAACAGGAATGTGAAAAGGAATTAGCCGCTATTAAAAAATCGGCCCAGGAAAATGAAACCAAATTGGCAGAGTTAAATGAACAATACGAGAAAAACGCCAAAGCTCTTGGCGGATTGCAACGTGATACTTCCATTATTGGTTCGAATTACCGCAACTTAACCAGCAAATACGATAAATTAAATGTGCTAAACGAACAATTAATGGATCGTCTCAATAAACTCTTAAGCGGAAGTGAAAAAGACAATGCCAAATTGAGCAGCGATTTACAATTAACGCAGGAACAATTATTGAAGAAGCAAGATGAATTAAAAGCACTTGAGTTGAAATTAAACAAACAACAACAAGAACTGGATGCCTTAGCTGCTGAATTAAAAAAGCGCGAAGCCCGTGTTGCAGAACTGGAAGACATCTTAAAGAAAAAAGATCAAGCTGCTAATGATTTGAAGAAAAAACTAAGTGATGCTTTATACAATTTCGAAAACAAAGGTTTAACCATTACTCAGAAGAATGGAAAGGTTTATGTGAGTATGGATGAAAGTTTACTTTTTGCCAGTGGAAAAACCAATGTTGAACCAAAAGGAATTGAAGCATTAAAGAATGTGGCGAAAGTATTAGAACAAAATACCGATATCAATGTGATGGTAGAAGGTCATACCGATGATGTACCAATGAAAGGCGCAGGTGAAATAAAAGATAATTGGGATTTAAGTGTGATGCGCGCCACTTCGGTGACTAAAATAATGCTCACAGGCTCTAAAATTGAAGCTAATCGCATTACGGCAGCAGGCAGAGGTGAGTTTTTCCCCTTGGATGCTGCAAAAACAGCCGAAGCACGCAAGAAAAACCGTCGTACGGAGATTATCTTAACTCCTAAATTGGATGAATTGCTAAAGGTTTTGGGAGACAACAACTAATTTAAAACCCCTTTCTCCTTTTATTTAAAGCCCGTCATAAGACTGGCTTTTTATTTTATATAATTGATTGTCACCTATTTGCCTTCTTTATCGAGCAGTTAAACAACAGTTAAACAATAGTTAATTAAAATATTAAACAAGCATTAAATCGCTGTGAAACAGACTACTTAAATCCTGATATGCAACCTAATGCTTGTCTAAACCGTAGAAAATCGTACTTTTGAACAAGTTATTAACACTTTTATGAGAAAACTAACCTCCTCTGAATTCGATCAACTGCCAATTAAAGGTAAAGGAAGAAGTTCTATTGTTTTTAACTCACTAATCAATCTTAAAGAAGGCGAAGCGCTTTTAATTGAGCGCAAAGACTGGAATAGAAAGGCAGGGCCCAGTACGTTAGTTCGCTATATAGAGAAAAAACACGACATGAAATTTATTTGTGGCGCTCTCGAGGGAGGAAAAGGTTGGGCTGTGAAAAGAATGGAAACTATTAAGAGAGAAGCGCAGAAACAAAAGCCTGTTGTTAAGAGTGAAAAACAAGAGGAAAAAGAAATTATTTCTAAGGATAATCTCCAATTAAAATCAGAGTTGATTTTATTTTACCTAAGCAGAATTGCCATTCATAAAATTGAACGCATAGAGGATACATTAAAAGCTTGCATTATGCATTTTTGGAAAGAGGATAAGAAATTGCTCGAGCAATATCTGAATGAAATTATAATGAGCCTGCAAGATCAAGGACACATTGTTATTGAAAACGACAAGACTTATATTCCGCTCCGGAATAGCAAAATTTAAATTACCGTCTTATAAAAGGATTTCCGAACTCGGGCTTTTTTATAAATACCGAATCTGACAGTGTTTTTAAAAAGGCTATCACTTTTCTTTTTTCATGTTCGTTTAGCTTCGGTCCACCCCTCGCCGCAAATTCCATCCTTGGATCTACATTTATAGATGCGTGCAATCCTTCGCTGTAAAAATTAACTACTTCCTCAATAGTCTTGAACCTTCCGTCATGCATATAAGGTGCGGTAAATAATAGGTTTCTTATACTTGGGATTTTAAACTTACCATAATCTCCCTTCTTGCCGGTTACCACCCCTCTGCCTCCATCCTTATAATCCGCAATAGATAGAGCTTTGTCTAACCCGTTATTACTAAAATCAAATATAGTTCCCATGGGGTCCTGATCGGTGGTGTGACAATGTAAACATCCTGCCCGTGTCATATCATTAACTATCTCAAACCCTTCCAATTCATCCGGACTTAACTTATCTTCTTTTCGCAGAACCTTATCAAATTTTGACTCGTACGAAATTAGGGTACGTAAGAACTGGGCTATTGCTTTTGTAATTATTACACTATCCGCTTTTGAATTTCCAAAAGCTAATTTTATTTTCTTTCTGTAGAATGCACTTCCGTTAACTCTCATTACAGCCTCTTTCCACTTCAGATTCATTTCAGTTGAAGTTCGCACCGGGTGATATGGCTGCTCCTCAAGACTTGTTACTCGTCCATCCCAAAAAAAGGAAGGGTACCAAGCCAAATTAAAAAGTGCCATGGTGTTTCTTGTCATTAACTCTCCCTTTATTCCTTTGCTAAATGCTATGCCCGCGTCGCTAAATGCATTTTCTTGTTTGTGACAACTAGCGCACGACATGGTGCTGTCTGCACTTAAAATTGGGTCATAAAAGAAATGTCTTCCCAAGTCAACACCCTCAACAGTTACAGGATTATCCGGATTATTCGGTATGGCAGGAAAATATTTAGGGGCGGGAAAAACATAAGGTGTTGGATTGTGCTTTAATGAAAAAGACAATGCTATAATAGCTACAATAAAAAGGTAAAATCTAGTTCCGAACTGTAAATTCAAGTTTATTCCTTTTGTAATAGTATGGGATAAGATTCAGTTTTGTGGTTGGTAGTAACTTTTATATAATACAAACCGGGAGGGTGATTAGATATATCTATTACTACTTTCGTTGAGTTATGCCCATATGATTCTACAACTTTACCATTCGCATCAATTAAATACATGCTCAAAATTGCATCCTTATCAGTTAGTTTTTTCGCCTCAACATTTACTACGCCTGCAGTTTGAGTTGGATACACTCCGATATATTCCGTCTGACTAACTTGCTTTACGGGATGGAAAATTGTTGTATATGCCATCATGTTATCAATCATCCAACCTTCACGGTTATTATTAACGCTGTCAGATTTAAAAGTAAAGCGCATCATAATAGTATCGTTAGCGGCAAATATTGTTGGCCCTAAACATAACCATATATCTCTCCACGTTGTATCCCTTCCGCTAAAAACATATTCCCCTGAAGGCAAGGTGTCTTTGTTAGCTGGTTGAAATCCATAATAAGAATATACATTTGAATTATTAAACGTATTTATCCAGCTAGCTCCTGAATTGGTAGAATATTCTACAAAGCCTCCATCTAGACCCTGATCCATATCCAATTTTTGTTTCCATCGTATGGCAATGATTCCCATTGGCCCTATAAATGGATTCTTTATAATAAAATTGAAGGTAGATAGGTTGTTAGTGGGATAATAATTAATCGTATCGGTTACAATTACATTTGGAGTTGTTGAAGCCGCACTAAAAAGTGTCTTTTGCGGTTTCCCTATTTGCCAAATATTATTAGTGGCAGTTGGAATAGTAACAATTATCGAGTTTAACGGATTTGTATTAGCTCCGTCAAAATATTGAAAATAAGTTTGAGCCTTCAAACCAAATTCAATTAAAATTAAAAATGAGACAGCGTAAAGTTTTTTCATAGGCACATATTATAATCTAATTTACAAAAAAATCATTTAAAAAGCCTCCTTTTAGGAGGCTTCTTTTTACTTACTTAAAATCTTGAACTCAGTTCGGCGATTGTTTTGTCTTCCTTCATCAGTATCATTTGTATCAATTGGTTTGGTTTCACCATATCCCTTTGCTGTTAAACGATCGGAAGGAATTCCTTTACTAATTAAATAACTAACCACGGATTGAGAACGGCTATCGGATAATTTCATATTGTACTCATCCGAACCTTTGCTGTCCGTATGAGAACCTAACTCAATTTTTATGGTTGGATTCTCGGTCAATAATTTAATTAATCGGTCTAATTCATTGGCTGATTCCGGACGAATAGTTGCCTTATCAAAATCAAAGAAAATATTTCTTAATACGATAACGCTTCCCACCTCCACTTTCTTTAGTGCCACATCTTTTACGTACTCCACGTAATCGGCGTTAATGTCAATGATAAAGTTTTCCGAATGAAATAAATAACCATCCTTTCTTACTGCGATACCATAGTTTTTACCTGCAGGAAGGGTTACTAAATAACGTCCTGTTGAACTGTTTGATTTAAATGTTGCCAACACCACGTTTTTTTCGTTATCAATTAAATCAATGTTTGCCTCCAAAACCTCATTGGTTTTAGCATCAGTGATTACACCTTTTAATAAAGCCATTTTCGGACCCTTTGCTTCAACCGCACCTTCTGTCTTTAAATTCGATATTGGATTTGCTGCCATTGCTAACAATTGATCTTCTACGTTAGGCAGTGGTTGCTTTTCAGGACCTAATAAAGTTAATCTGAAAATATCCGCTCCACCATATCCTTTCATACTAGAGCTTGAATAGTATCCATGACGACCATTAGCGGATAATACAAAAAACACATCGTCATCAGGCGTATTAATCGGAATACCTAAATTCTCAGGCTTACTCCACACACCGTTTTCTAATGTTGTCTTAAAAATATCAAAGCCACCAATTGTCCCCGGTCCTTTAGACGAATAATACATGGTTTTTCCGTCAGGCATCATAAACACTCCATCTTCGCCATATTCACTATTGATGGGCGCACCCAAATTCACAGCTTTCTCAAATTTTCCCTTCTCATTGATAACAGAATAATAAATATCATGTCCACCTAATCCGCCCTTTCGGTCACTCACAAAATATAAAATCTTCCCGTCGTAAGAGAAGGATGCGGAAGGCTCATGGCCGGAACTGTTAACAGCCTTGCCCAAATTTTCAGGTTTTGTCCATGTCATACCTTTTAATTCCGAAATAAATAAATCGCCTCCATTCTCATCCACATAAGTAACGAGTAATTGTCCGTCGGGCGATAAACATATTGCTGAGTTGTGCTTTGCAATGTTTACAGGCGTTCCAATATTACGAGCAGGCGTCCACTTCTTTTTCATTTTAGTGCTCATCCAAATGTCCTCGTAAGACAAATTATCTTCAGGACATAATTCAGGATTTACCCCACCAGGTCTTCTGGAAGTAAACAACATCACGCTTTCGTCGGCCGAAATTACAGGAGAATAATCGCTGTAAGGACCATTGATTTCTTGTCCGACATTATCAATAAATACGCGAACCGGATTTTTAGATAATTCCTTTCCTGTTTTACATTCATCTATGTGCTTCAATGTTTTTTTCAATTCTGCATCGTCCAGTTTTTGTGTGTTCTTATAGGCTTCGAATTCGGTAATAGCCTTATCCCATTCAGATTGTAATTGATAAGCAGCCCCTAAATAAAACTTGATTTTCTTATCAACATTTGGGTTCAATTGGTATGCTTTCATTACATATTCATAAGCCCGTGTTCTTTCATGAGAATTCTTACTCAAATAACACACCGCAATCATAAAATTTACTTTGTCGTTATTTGGATTGAAGGCCTGCGCCTTTAAATAATAAGGAAGTGCCGCCATGTAAAGGCGTTCTTCGCCCATATCAATAATAGCATCTCCTTCGCGAATGGCAGCAATAGCCTCACGCAATTCGTCTTTTTTATCAGGGAAATTCTTTTTCTCAAATTCAACATTCTGAGAAAATGCCAAAAAAGGTAAGGCAACAACCGTTAGTATATATAATATCTTTTTCATGATTATTCAGTGCAATCTGAGTTAATAAATGATTTTGCTGCAGTAACTCCCAATTCCAGTGCTTTTTTCCAATCGGCACAACTTCCCTCTTCTTCTCGTAACATTTGGCGTGCTATACCGCGGTTGTAATAGGCCGGTCCGTTTTTAGGATTGATTTGGATGGCTTTATCGGCCATGTCTTTAGCCTTCTTATATTCCTTTTGCTTAATGAAAACGGAAGCTAGTCCGTTAAAAGCAGAAGAACTGTTTGGGTCTTTTTTAATTGCTTCATCAAAATCGGTTTTAGCTGCAGCGGTGTTTCCTGCTTCCAACCTTGAAGCGCCACGATTTACCAATGCAATTAAATATTTGTCATTAACCTGTAAAGCTTTACTATATGCTTCTGCTGCCTTTGGATAATTCTTATTTTCGCGGTAAGCCGAACCTAAGTTGTTATAAATAAACGCCTGATTGCCATCAATAGAAATAGCTTTTTCATAATCTGCCACTGCACCTGCATAATCTTTCAATGCACGTTTCGCACTTCCTCTGTCGTTATAGGCATACGCATAATTCCCATTCGACAAAATCGCTTTATCATATGCTGAGATTGCAGCTTTGTATTCGCCTGCTTCATATTGTAATAAGCCTTTATAATAATTGGCCTCGGCATGCCCGTCTTTCAAACCAATGCACTTATCCAGTGACACCATTTGTGAATCTTTTTTTGTTTCAGCAAAAAAGATAAGACTCTTAGTGAAATAGGCGTCTGGGTTTTGAGGTGTTAGCTTAATTACATTGTTAATGTCGGCCAAAGCTTCGGCATAACGTTTAGCCTGTGTTAAGGCAATAGATCGATTGTATAAAGCTTTGTCAAATGAAGGCTTATTGGCAATACTTTTGGTAAAGAAGTCTATTGCCGTTACATAATCATTGTTTTTAAGGCGTTCCAAGCCACTGTTATAATCGGCTTCGGCCTGTTGTTCGGGGGTAAGCTGAGTAGCTACTTTAACCGTGTCTTGGGCATATGAACAAAAGCCCGAAAACATTGTTACTATAATAAGAAGTTTTTTCATTGTTGCATTTTTTAACAATGAGACTAAAATACGATAATATTTAATTTGATATCTTTAAACTATACAAGGGTTATGCACAAAAGACTGTTTTTAATCGCCATACTTGTTACAACACTTTTTAGCAGTTGTACTTTGTTTTCGCCTTCCGCAGGAAAACTATATAAGAAAGCCTTAGCCAAACACAACCAATACGATGCGGTAATTGTGCCCGGCGTTCCGTTTAACGAGCCTCAGTGGGACAATGTAATGATGATGCGAGTTACCTGGGCAGTTCACCTCTACAAAAAAGGTTTAACTAAAAATATCATCATGAGCGGCTCATCGGTTTACTCACCTTATGTTGAAGGCGCGATTATGAAGCGCTATGCTGTTGCATTGGGTGTGCCCGAAGAAAATGTGATTATTGAGGGGAGAGCTGAACACTCAACAGAAAATGTTTGGTATGGTTTTCATTTGGCAAAAGCCAAAGGATTTGATGCCATTGCATTAGCAACCGACCCCTTCCAAACAAAAATGGTTTATCGATTTGGCAAAAAACGCACAAAGGGAATTTCTTTTTTACCTGTAATTTTCGACACGCTAAAAGATTTACCGCATGATACTCCAGAAATAAGCTATACAGATTTAAAAATTGAAAATTTTATTCCGATAACTGAACGAGAAAGTTGGAGAAAACGTTTTAGAGGAACACGTGGTAAAAACATTAACTACAAAGAAATTCCATCAGAAAAGATGGTAAACAATGACGCTACTAACGTAGGCCAGACCGGTCATGTAAATTAATTGGCCTGTCATCCATTTCCAGCTTTTGGTTTCTCTGTAAACAACTGCCATTGTACTCATGCACTGCATCGCGAAAGCATAAAATATCAAAAGCGACAAACAAACAGCTATTCCATAAACAGGTTTGCCTGTTTCAGGATTTTTTTCAGACAATAATTTTTCGCGGATGGAAGAAACATTTTCTGCGTCATTAGCACTATATATCGTTGCCATCGTTCCCACAAAAACTTCGCGCGCCGCAAATGAAGTAATAAGGGCTATTCCTATTTTCCAATCGAAACCCATAGGCTTAATAACAGGTTCTATTTTCTTTCCTAGAATTCCTGCGTAAGAAGTTTCCAGTTTCTCTGCTTCCATTGTTTTAATTAACTCTCCCTTGTGCTCATCGGAAGCAGCTTCAATTTGCACCGTGTATTTCTGTTCTACTTTATCGAACGAGTCGGATGGTCCGTGCGAACTTAGAAACCATAGTACAATAGATACTGCCAAAATGATTTTCCCGGCCTCCCATAAAAACACCTTCACTTTATTTACCACAATGATGCCTATGCTTTTCCATTGCGGTAAACGGTACACCGGTAACTCCATCACAAAATAACTTTTCTCTTTACTCTTAATTATAAACTTCAACACAAAGGCCGTTAACATCGTAGCTGCAAATCCCAAGAAATACAATCCAAAAAGTGTAAGTCCCTTTAAGTTTAAAATTCCCAATACGGCATCATCCGGAATCATTAGTGAAATTAATAAAGTATACACCGGTAAGCGTGCCGAACAGCTCATGAGAGGAATGATGAAAATGGTAATAAGGCGTTCCTTTACATTACTGATAGTACGTGTACCCAAAACCGAAGGAACCGCACAAGCTACACCGCTAACTATGGGAATAACCGATTTTCCGTTTAAACCAAAGCGACGAAAAACTTTATCCATGATAAAACTTACACGCGCCATGTATCCTGAATCTTCCAACAATCCAATAAAGAAAAACAATAAGGCGATTTGCGGAATAAAAATCACTACACCACTTAATCCCGCTAAAACACCATTGACTAACAAATCAGATAATTGTCCTTGAGGCAAGGCGCCGGCCGTTACCTCCATGGCCCAACCAAAAAAACTTTCAATCCAGTTCATAGGATATTCGGCCAGAAAGAAAATTATTTGGAACACCGAAAATAAAACAAACAGAAGTGTTAAATAACCAAACAC
>CAYQDP010000028.1:0-13707 GCA_964416235.1 uncultured Flavobacteriaceae bacterium
AAAGCGGCTTTATCAATGATATGGGTTTTGATACCTATATGAAAATTTTAAATGAAGCCGTTGATGAATTAAAGCAGGAAGATTGGTATAAAGAAACAGTGGTAACAGATGAGCATGAGGAGCTGCAAGATAAAAGTGTGTTTTCTCGTCAGTTTGTTAAAGAAACGGTTATTGATACAGACCTTCAGCTTTTAATTCCTGATTATTATGTGAGTAATTTAACAGAGCGTTTATTATTATACCGGGAGTTAGATAACATTACAAAAGAAGAGGATTTAATTAAGTACGAAGAAAATCTGCGCGATCGTTTTGGTCCGGTGCCAACAGAAGCTATTGAGTTGATTAATGTTGTGCGTTTCCGCTGGAAAGCCATGGCGCTTGGGTTCGAAAAAGTAACCTTAAAAAACAAAATGATGTTAGCTTATTTTGTGGCGCATAAAGAATCGCCTTATTACAGTACGCCGGTTTTTCATGGCGTGATAACTTTTGCGCAAAAGTTTAATAAACTCTGCCGCCTTAAGGAACAAAACGAAAAGTTTTACGTTACCATCGAAGAGGTGGAAGATGTAAAGAAAGCCATGCGTGTTTTAGAGGAGATGGACGCTTTGATTGTGAAACCCGCTCAAAACAATTAAATTTGATTCATTGATGCAAAAACGCTCACGTTCCATATTTATTTTTACCATTCTTTTCGCGTATATCATTCTGCAATTTTTATGGTGGGAAATTTTAATGGTTAAACAAACAACCGAAATCATAAATGAAAAACAAAAGATTGTAGCACTTACCTCTACCGACCCGCAGCAAATGCAAGTAGAAATAAACCAATTGCTAAAAACAAAAAAACTAAAAACGTACATGATTGCCGGAGAAGGAACTGTGTTTCTCCTTTTATTATTGTATGGTATTTACAGAATAAGAAAAGCCTACGAAACTGAAACGCAATTAGTGGCTCAGCAAAAGAATTTTGTACTCAGCGTTACTCACGAATTAAAAACCCCTATTGCTGCAACTAAACTTCAATTACAAACATTACTTAAGCATAAGCAATTAGAGGAAAATCAGCGAGAACAATTACTCCAAAGCGCATTAAAGGAAACGAATCGCTTAAATCGTTTAATTGAAGACGTTCTTCTTGCAAGTCAGGCGGAAAAGAATGAGTTAATTATTAATACCGAGAAAATTAATCTTAGTGATTTAACAAAAGACACCATTGAAAATTATTATAAGGAAAAGATTTCTAACGGCAGCTTAAGAATTAACGTTGAGCCGGAAGTTAATGTAATGGCCGACAAACTTTTGTTCCCGTCTATAATCATTAATCTCATCGATAACGCTTTTAAATATTCTCCCGAAAATCCACAGGTTGTGTTTGAATTAAAGAAGGAAGGTCAACAGGCACAAATACAAGTTTCTGACAACGGCATTGGTGTTGATGTAAGCCAAAAGGAAAAAATATTTCTGAAATTTTATAGGGTAGGAAACGAAGAGACAAGAAAAACAAAAGGAACAGGCCTTGGATTATACATTGTAAAGACAATTGTACAAGCGCATGGCGGAAAAATTTCAGTTTCAAACAATCAACTAAAAGGAAGTGTATTTACGGTTAGCATATAGTTTTGTATACGCGATTACTTTGTTGGTTTTAATGTCGTGCGGGCAAAGTGAATCTGGCAAATCTCAAGAAGTTGTTTTTTCGGGACAGTTAATCTCTGATACTACAATTCATTATGCGCAACGTTTTTCGGTAGCAAATGGTGATAGCTGTAAAGTTCTTTTTATTTACGGAAAAAGAGATTCGCGCGACACTACCGCAACATTTGTATTGTATAAAGGAAGTCATGTTCCTACATTTTCATTTAAGAATTCTTATTTCATAAAGGTTCCGGTAAAGAGTATAGCTTGTTTAAGTTCTGTTTATGCTTCAATGCTTGATAAACTTCAATTATTGGAGAAGGTTGTGGCAATTGAAAATGCCGATTACTATAATAATAATACTATTCTTCAAAAAGTCCGTAGCAAGCAAATTGTAGAAATTGCTAAGAGTCCCGAAATTGATATCGAAAAAACACTGTTGTTAAATCCCGGATTGTTGTTAACCTTTGGAATGGGTAATCCAAAGGATGATGTGCATGAAAAGATACTTTCTTCTAATATTCCGGTGGCGGTTACGCTTGATCATTTGGAAGAACATCCTTTAGCGCGTGCCGAATGGATAAAATTTATTGCAGCCTTTTTTGATAAATCAGTAATGGCTGACTCTTTGTTTTCTATCACAGAGAAAAATTATACTCAGCTAAGAAATCTTACCGACACAATTAAAATCAAGCCAACTGTATTAACGGAAATTAAGTATGCCGATGCGTGGTATGTTCCGGGAGGGAAAAGCTTTATGGCACATCTTTTATCAGACGCGGGTGCTGATTATATTTGGAAGAACGACAATCAAACGGGGAGCATTCCTCTAAATTTCGAGCAAGTATACGAAAGAGCAGGAGGAGCTGATTATTGGTTGAATTTGTTTGTCAATGTTAATACAAAAAGGGATTTGCTGGCTTTCGATGAGCGATATGCTTTGTTTAACGCATTTAAAAAGAATCATCTTTATAACAACACGCTTCACGCGAATGAAAAGGGATATAGCACTTACTGGGCAGAGGGTATGACAAATCCTGATGAATTGTTAGCAGATTTGATAAATATTTTTCATCCATATTTATTGCCGGGCCATCAACCTAAGTATTATAAAAAGATTAACTAATTTTAAGCGTGACAAAATCGCCGGCTGTAAATATCATTTTATTACTCACAGGATTGGTTCTGTTATTTTATTTGAATCTTTTTTTCGGAAGTACTACTTTAAATTGGAGCGATGTTCAATCGGGGATAGCCCACACTATTTTTTACGATATACGTTTGCCAAAATCAATCACGGCAATTATCGCAGGTGGCGGATTGGCGGTTGCGGGTTTATTAATGCAGACTTTATTTCGCAATCCATTAGCAGGACCATATGTGCTGGGCGTAAGCAGTGGTGCCGGATTAGCAGTGGCAATTGCGATGATGTTGTTTGGCGGTATCACCGATTATTTAGCAGGGAAATCTTTGATAAGCGCAGCGGCAGTGAGCGGATCTTTGTTGGTGATGTTATTGGTTTTATTTATTTCGAAACGCAGTAAGAGTAACATTACCGTTCTATTGGTGGGTGTGATGTTTTCGCAAATTTTAGGAGCGGCACAGGGAATAATTGAGTACGTTTCCAATCCTGCGAGTTTAAAGAGTTTTATTGTGTGGGGAATGGGTTCTGTGAGTAATACTACTTTAACAGATGTAAAACTGATTACCGTTATTGTAATGATGTTAGTTACATTTACTTTGTTTCTTTCTAAATCATTAAATGCTTTATTGTTGAATGAGGCCTATGCACAAAACTTGGGCATTAATGTAAATCGCCTTCGGATTTTTATAATTATAATTACCGCCTGCTTAACGGGAATCATAACAGCTTTTTGCGGTCCAATTGCGTTTGTTGGATTATCAGTTCCTATCGCATCGCGCTTAATTTTTAAAACCTCACATCAATTACATCAGATCGTCTATTCCTTTTTATTAGGTGCTCTCACCTTGTTGTTGTGTGATTGTATTTGTCAATTGTTAAGTTCAAATTATTTGTTACCAATCAATACAATTACAACTTTAATTGGCTCTCCGGTGGTTATTTACTTATTGTTTAAATCAAAAACCTTATCTTAATGTTAGAGTTAAAGAATTTAAACATTGGATATGGTGCCACGGCAATACAGAGGAATCTTAATCTGAATATTGGTGTTGGACAATTTATAGCTTTGGTTGGAAATAACGGTTGCGGTAAATCTACCTTGCTTAAAACAATTTGTGGTGTAATTCCTCCCTTAGGCGGAACTATAGTAATCGGTGATAAGCCTTCACAAGAATTGTCTTCAGCACAGTTGGCTACACGCGTTGCGGTTGTTTTAACCGATAGAATCTCGGGATTTAACATTACCGCATTTGACGTTGTTGCAAGTGGACGAATACCATACATCAATTCATTTGGATTTTTAAGCGAAGAAGATAAAGCGATAGTTAAATCCTGCATGCAAGAAATCGGAATTGAAGAGCTTGCTTCCCGTTTGTATGATGAGTTAAGTGACGGACAAAAGCAAAAGGTTTTAATTGCAAAAGCGTTGGCACAGCAAACGCCAATTATCCTAATGGATGAGCCAACCGCATTTCTTGATTATAAATCTAGGGTAGCCTTATTTGTCTTATTAAAGCAATTAACTGCGGAAAGCAAAAAAACAATCCTTATTTCATCTCACGACATTGATATTTTATTTAAATACGCAGATAAGGCCATTTATTTTAGCGAATCAGGTTATCAGTTCGGCGAGCCGGATAAACTTTACGCCGAGGTTATTTCAAAATAGTAAAACTTAACAGCAATAATACTTTTAGAATAACAAAAAATCTTATTTTTGTCGCCGTTATTCTATGGCACTTATCGTAAAAAAATCAAGGTTACCAAAAGCAGGCAAAGGCCTCTTTACCACAAAAGCAATTAAGAAAGATACTCGCATTATTGAGTATAAAGGCGAAATCATTAAATGGAAGCAATATCGCGAGCGCGTTGACAAATGCGAAGACGGATATTTGTTCTTCATCAGTAAGGATTTGTGTATTGACGCATTTCCAACACCACAATACAAAGCACGTTATGCTAACGATGCGGAAGGAATGAGCCGTGTAAAAGGCTTAAGCAATAATTGCGTTTATGAAATCGTTGGAAAGAAGTGCTACATACAGGCAACACGCGATATTAAAGCCGGAGAAGAGATTTTTGTTGACTATACAAAAGAATATTGGGACGCGGTACGCTACAACATTAAGCATGGTTTCGAGAAGAAACCTGAATAATTCTACTTTTCAATAGGTATAGTTTTTACTTTCTTGAGCTCCATTATTATTGCCGGGACGATGATGACAGTTGGGCCTAGCCAAAGAATGATTGGATTCAATGGAATATGTTCCATTTGATTAACAAGGAAAGCAGTTACGCCGCCAATGTAACTTCCCATCATGTTTCCAATGTGTTTTTTATACCAATACAAGGTTTCTTTCGGGCCTTTTAAAAATAATTTAATATTTCCATAGGAGCCCGACAATCCGATACAGCCGAAAACTAAGGGAATGATTGCTCCGGCATTACCGTTTTTAACATACATTGTTATAGAAAACGCAACGAGGCCAATAAATGTTAGCGAAGCAATAATTTCAATGATCCAGTCTACAGTCTGAGGTTTTTGTCCGTTATGAAGATTCTTAAGCTTAAGTGAACGGTATGCGATAATGGTTGAATAATAAGTAAAAACAGCAATGTAGAAAAAGAACAGAAGTCCGCGCGCGAAAGAAAGAAAAACTCCGGTAATAAAAATCACCGTCATGCACCAGAAATAAATTTTACCAATCGGTTTATGTTTGGGTGTGTTTTTGCGTAATCCAAAAGCAATGGCGCCAGATAATAATGCTCCAAAGCCTGCAATAATGTGAATGATTACTGCAATACGAATAATTAACTCCATGTAATAAAATTAAACTAAATCGCCGTATAAATCAAAATCGCTGGCTTCATTTATTTTTACTGTCGCAAAGTCACCTAGACGAACGTAAGTGTCTTTATTGGCTTTTACTAAAACTTCATTGTCTACATCCGGACTATCAAACTCGGTTCTTCCAATAAAAAAATCATTTTCTTTTCTATCGAATAAAACATTATATGTTTGTCCGATTTTATTTTGGTTGAGGTTGTAGGAAATTTCCTGTTGTGCAGCCATTACCGCATCGGCACGTTTGCGTTTTGTTTTTTCGCTCACATCATCTTTTAATAAAAAGGCTGAAGTATTTTCTTCGTGCGAATAAGTGAAAATCCCAAGGCGGTCGAATTTAGTGTCTTCTACCCAACGTAACATTTCTTCGTGATCTTTTTCTGTTTCTCCCGGATAACCGGCAATTAAAGTAGTGCGAATTGCAATTCCCGGCACTTTGTCACGAATCTGATTCACAAGGTCGATGGTTTTTTGTTTTGTGGTGCCACGTTTCATGCTCTTCAACATATTATCACTAATGTGTTGTAACGGCATGTCTAAATAATTACATACGTTTGCTTTTTTATTCATCACATCCAATACTTCCATTGGAAAACCACTCGGAAATGCATAATGTAAGCGAATCCAATCAATCCCTTCCACATCACTTAAACGATCTACTAAATCCGCCAACTCACGTTTTTTATATAAGTCTAAACCATAATACGTAAGGTCTTGCGCAATTAATAAAAGTTCTTTGGTTCCGTTAGCTGCTAATTTTTTTGCGCGCGCAATTAATTCTTCCTTCGGCACAGAAACATGCCCGCCGCGCATTAAAGGAATAGCACAAAAACTACACGGACGATCACAGCCTTCACTGATTTTAAAATATGCGTAATGATGAGGAGTTGTTAGTAATCGTTCCCCTACTAATTCGTGTTTATAATCCGCTTTTAATGTTTTTAAAATTTTTGGAAGTTCGCGTGTACCGAAATAGGCATCTACATCAGGAATCTCTTTTTCCAAGTCGGATTTATAGCGCTCACTTAAACATCCGGTGACGTAAACTTTTTCAACCAAGCCGTCTTTTTTCGCGTCTACATAACGCAAAATGGTGTCAATACTTTCTTGTTTAGCGTTTTCAACAAATCCGCAGGTATTGATAATAACAATATTGTGGTCATCATCTTTACTTTCGTGTTCAACAGTAAAATTATTGGCTTTTAATTGTCCCATCAGTACCTCGCTGTCAACAATATTTTTACTGCAGCCAAGAGTAACCACATTTACTTTGTTTTTTTTTAGTGTACGCGCTTTCATTGGTGTAAAGATACCATTTTTATAAGCCTGCTAAACAATTATATTTGGAATTCTGACTGAAAGTCTTAAATTCGTATACAAAATAATTATATGAAGAAGTTAGTAGTTGCGCTCATCATAATTTTCGCCTTGAATGCAAAGGCACAAACGCCTAAATTATTCTTTACCATTACGTCTCATAATGAGATGACATCTGCAGGATGGAATGCCGAGCCGTATGATACAGGGCCGTTATATACTTATTATCATCAAACAAAGGATTCGTTACGTAAAATCGTGGATATGATTTACAGTAAGGGGGCAAAGTACAATTTGCAAACCTGTCAGAAATTTGTGTTTGGTTGTTTGCATGCGGAAAGTGCGGCAACCTCGTCCACTGATATTTTAGAATATGCTTATAAATTGGGCGGAGCCCCCTATGGAAGAGTGGTTGAAATTGACCCGCGTTATAAAACTCAAGCTATTGGAGGCTATACTTATAATATTGCCGACGTTGCGCATTTAATTGACAGTACAGGCGCAAAGTCTAGTAAGACTGTGGGTGGATTTGTTCATTATAACAGCACTGTTACGCCAAGTTCTGCTTATTCAGTAGGTGGTGACTGGATTCCGTTCACAACAACTATTACTGGAGTGTATCAAAATTGGAAGCCGGATATTATTTGGGGTGCTGGAAGTTTACCTCCGCATACACATGACGCTAATAACTTTGGATCATGGAAGCCGAGAGGAACAAACGATTCGATTGATTTTTATTGCCATGATCCCAATCAAAAGGTGTGGATACAAGGCAATGGTTGTGCATGGAACTTAGATTCAGCAGCAAATTTAAATATCCAAAGCATTATTTCTGACATTAGAAGTGAGGCCACAAAAATTGCGAACGGAACATATCCGGCGAATAAATTTTATAACGCATCTTTAATGATAAATTTTAAAGATTTTAAAAAGTTTAATTTGAGAGCGAGTTTGACGCAAATAATAGACTCTATTAATGCTATGGTGACGGAGAAAAAAATCGTTTGGGCCACTATATCGCAAAAGCAAGATAGTTTTAATGTGTGGTCGGCGGCAAAATCTATACCGTATAGTCAGTGGGCTTGTGGACAAACAACAACACTTGCGCCTACATGTAACTTATCGGGTGTTGATGAAGTGGCAGGATACGATTACGCCTTCAAATTTTATCCTAATCCCGCAGAAAACGAAATAGTAATAGAAACGGAGCAATCAGGCACTAAAGAGAATGTTGTTTATGTTTATGATAATGCTGGAAGACTCGTCCAAAAACAAACATTTAAACAAAGCTCTGTCACATTATTGCTGAATAAGATTCAACCCGGTGTTTATTTAGTAAAAATCAACGATTCACGAGCTAAAAAACTAATTATCTCGAGGTAATTCAGATTCATAAGGTGCTTTTAGTGAATTGACTGAACAGAAATGCTAAATCTGTTAGCTAAATTTATTTGGATAAATTAGTAAATTTAGACTGTGAAACGACTGCTTTGTATCTTAATCTTCCATTTATTTTGTGTTAATGGGTTTACCCAAAACTGTGATACCAGTGAGGCAAAAAAGCTTTACTTGCGTGCTGATACGTTTTTGTCGAAGGATGTAACTTATGCATTAAAGTTAGCTGTTAAGGCTAACGATAAATTAAAATCTTGTAATAAATCAAAGCACTATTATAAATCAATACTTACACTTTCAAGAGCCTATTATTTGCTTGATAAACCTGATTCTGTTTTGTCGATAAATCTTAGGGCACTAAGTGAAATTCCTGCCGACATGCCTGATTTGTATAAGGCTAAGTTGAATCATCAGATTGGATCGGCTTACACCATGTTAATGCAGCTCGAAAATGCTTTAAAGTATTCTTTGAGTGCTTTAAAAATTTATGAGAGGGTTAATGATAGAGCAGGCCAAACAAATATTCTGGTTAATATCTGTAATATTTATCAGCAACAATATAATTTTAGTCAAGCGGAGAAGTTTATAAGGCAAGCTGAAAAAGCGGCGCATGCGCTTGCAGACAGCGTAGTATTAGGAAACGTATATAATACAATGGGTATTTTGTATGCAGAACATCAGCAATTGGATTCGGCGGAGAAATTTTTTCTTAGGTCAACAAAGATTCGAGAAACTTTAAATGATAAAACTTCTATTGTATGGAATTATAGTAATTTGGGAGGCGTATACGCCTTAAAAAAGCAGCCAAGGGAAGCTATCACTTTTTTCGAAAAGGCATATTCGAGATTTGCAGAAGATTCTAACTTCTATGGATTATCATCGGTTGCGCTTAACTTAGGGGAGTCTTATTTGCAGCTGAAGGACTTTAAAAAATCGCTTCAATATTATCAATATGCTCGAAGTTTGTGTGAAATGACCGGTGATCTTGATAATTTGGAAAATCTCTACAATAACTTATCAGTCTATTATGATGAGATAGGTGACTTAAAAACAGCCTTTCGTTATTCTGATTCCTTAATTGTTTTGAAAGACACGATTTATGGCAAGAGGCTGGATGAGAGTATGGCGGAAATGCAAACTAAATATGATGTTGAGAAAAAGGATTTAGAAATTCAAAAGCATAAAGCAGAGATTGATTTGCAGGAAAAGCAAAACCAAATTAAAACTATAGTTATAGTTGGAGTTTTAATACTATTGATTGTATTAGTTCTTGCCGGAATTCTGTTTTACCGAAAAAAGCAAATTGAAAATAAGGCACGAGCTGCAGCTGAGTTGGCGAATGAAAGAGAAATAAGAACGAAAGCGATTGTTGAAGCGGAAGAGAAAGAAAGAAGACGAATTGCTCAAGATTTGCACGATGGTGTTGGTCAAATCTTGTCGGCTGCAAAATTGAACTTAAGTTCACTTCAATCGAAAATTAAATTGAACACACCTGAAGAAAAGGAAGCCATGGCGAATGCTTTAAGTTTGGTTGATGATTCGGTAAAGGAAGTAAGAACGGTTTCTCATAGCATGATGCCGAATACACTTTTAAAATTAGGATTGGCAAGCGCAGTTAAGGAATTTGTAACGAAAATGGGAAATCTGCCGAATCTTAAGGTAGATTTGGAAATCGTTGGCATGGACAAACGTTTAGACGATCAGACCGAAACAGTTCTATACCGTGTCATTCAGGAGGTGGTTAATAATATTATAAAGCATTCTAATGCAAACACGATAAATCTGCAATTAATTAGGCATGAGGATGAGCTGACGGTAATGATAGAAGATAATGGCATTGGTTTTGATACCGCCAAAATAAATGAGTTTGGGGGAATTGGATTAAAAAACATAATTTCGAGAATAGAATTTTTGAATGGTACAGTACATTTTGATTCAACACCTGGCAAAGGCACAAGTGTTGTTATTGAAATACCGTTAAATAAATAGAATGAGAGATTTTTTTCGTCAATATTTTAATTTATGGGTCCCGCTTACCGTGCTGTTTGCTTTAATATTTATCGGAACCATCGGTTATGTTCTTATTGATGATTATCCCATCTTCGACGCCTTTTACATGACCATCATCACGATTGCCACTGTGGGTTATACAGAGGTTCACAAGCTTTCGGATGCCGGTAAAATGTTCACGGTATTTTTAATCATCACAAGTTTTGGTACATTTGCTTATGCGGTTTCGGCCATTACGCGATTTGTAGTAGATGGAGAGTTTAACACATTTTTAAAGAATAAAAAATTGAACGAAGCGATACAAAAATTATCAGGGCACGTTATCATTTGCGGATATGGACGTAACGGTCGACAGGCAGCGCATGTGCTTAAAAAGCATAACCGTCGTTTTGTGGTAATTGAAAACAGTAATCAGGTTACAGAAACTATAACACATAAATTCAGTGATTTGGTAATTAATGGTGATTCAACCAAAGACGAAACCTTAATAAAGGCGGGAATTCTGAGAGCATCGGCATTGGTAACCACTTTGCCTATTGATGCGGATAATTTATTTATTGTGTTAACAGCACGTAATTTAAATCCAAACCTTACCATTATTTCTCGCGCAAGCGATGATAATTCGGATACGAAACTTAAAATAGCGGGTGCTAATAATGTTATCATGCCGGATAGAGTGGGTGGAGCTCATATGGCCTCGCTGGTGATGAAGCCGGATGTAATGGAGTTTATTGATTTCATTACTGCCGAAGGAGGAGATAATATTAACCTCGAAGAAATTTCTTTTGATAAACCTTCTGAAGAAATGATTAATAAAACATTAAAGGATTTGGAAATCAGAAACAAATCCGGTGCCAATATTATCGGATTCAAAACGGCAATGGGAGAATACATTGTAAACCCAAGTGCCGATACCAAAATTATTCCGCACTCAAAAATATTTGTATTGGGCACTCCTGATCAAATAAAGAAGCTTAAAGAAATACTTCAGTTTTAATGAAAATTTTAATTACAGGCTCTAACGGGTTACTCGGACAGAAATTAGTGTATAAACTAAAACAAAAGCCGGGAGTTACATTAATTGCTACAGCGCGTGGTGAGAATCGTTTGGTGGATAAGAGCGGATACGTTTACGATTCGTTGGACATCACCGATTACAACAATGTAAAATCAGTATTTGAAAAGCATAAGCCGGATGTTATCATCAATACAGCAGCTATGACTAATGTGGATGCTTGTGAAACTGATCGCGATGGCGCGCTATTAATGAATGCAACTTCTGTTGAACATCAAGTGAAGGTTTTGGAAAGCTTGCAAAATGACAACTATAAACCGCACTTTATTCATTTATCTACTGATTTTATTTTTGATGGTACGCACGGTCCTTTAACAGAAGAAGAAAAACCAAATCCACTCAGTTATTACGCCGAAACAAAATTAATGGCTGAGCAAATTGTACAAGCCAGTCAATTAAAATGGGCCATGGCGCGTACGGTTTTGGTTTATGGTATTGTCGATAACATGAGCCGTAGCAATATCGTGTTGTGGGTAAAGCAAAATTTAGAGCAAGGAAAAAAAATAAATGTGGTAGATGATCAATTCCGCACACCAACCTTGGCGGAAGATTTAGCGGATGGTTGTATTTTAATTGCTGAAAAAGGCGCCACCGGAGTTTTTAATATTTCTGGTAAGGATTTCATGAGCATTTTGGAGTTAGCGCATAAAGTAGCGGATTATTACAAACTTGATAAGAGCTTAATCAATCCTTCTAAGTCGGCCGACATCAAACAACCGGCTAAACGTCCGCCGCGTACCGGATTTATCATCGATAAAGCGAAAAAAGTATTAGGCTATAATCCGCACAGTTTTGAAGAAGGTATCCGTTTAATGGAAGAGCAAATTGCAAAGATGGGGAAGTGATTATTCCAAAAATCTTTCTCTTGTTTCTTTCGTCATCACCTCACAATATCCCGTGCTTCCAAACCAGGTAATTCTGTTTTTGGCAATGTAATCGTACACAAAATCACGGATAAAGTAGGGAACAATCATATATACAATCATTAAAGGCCACAATCCTTTTAAACGCAAGCATAAACGTAAGGCAGCACCTGATTTGGTGTATGCCTTGTTGTTATGTATGTATACAATGCTATCCGTACTGATGCCGTATTTTCCCAATAGATTTTTTCCGTATGCCGATTGTAACGGAGAAAAAATTAATTCAGGTTTCCGCTCTTTTCGGATTAAAAATTTCACACTGCGATTGCATAAACCGCAAACACCATCAAACAGAACTACATCTTTATTTTCGGTAGGCAATGCCATAAGGATCAACCGATACTTCGGTTTTCTTTTTTAATACTTGTAGGGTGTTTACGTCAATTAAATTGATAAAGCCGTTTCTACCTGCGCACATAGCGGTGTGGTGTGGGGCCGGACCGTTAGAAAAAATATTTCGGCTCGCAACATACAAAACTTTCTTGCTTTCATCCACGGCTAAACCATGGGGTAAAAATCCAACCTTAATGTTTTGCGTAGAATATGTACTCATGTTTATTACTTCTACACTTCCGTTTGCGCCGGCATTCGTGTCATATTCACAAGTAACAAATAAACGATTGGTTGGAAGATGAATTGCCATTTCGAGAGGATAAGTTCCGGTTGGAATCACATGCGTAACAGTTTCGGAAGCGATATCCAGAACTCTAACTTCATTACTGTTTTGACAGGTTACAAAGAATTTTGTTTTATCAGGAGACAGTAATAGCTCATGTGGGTCTAAAGAGCTTGCTCCGTTAGGTGGTAAACCATTTAAGCTGATTTGCCATACATTATTAAACGCAGTATCTAATTTGTAAATATAATTCCCGAATTGAGCGGTTACGTAAATCATATCATTAGCTGCGTTTAATGCAACACCGTGTGCCTGAGTGTAACCTCCATAATTTCTTATCAGTTTCATTTGTTCTACGTCAACAGCGGCAATGTGTCCGTTAATGGCC
Organism: uncultured Flavobacteriaceae bacterium; assembly: GCA_964416235.1. Taxonomy (GTDB): domain Bacteria; phylum Bacteroidota; class Bacteroidia; order B-17B0; family Aurantibacillaceae; genus JAHEYG01. The sequence continues at coordinate 13,349 of CAYQDP010000028.1, forward strand.
CAGGCTACACAAAATGCTTTTTTTCCATCGTCAGTTAAAATCATGGTGTTCCAATCGTAATTGGCGCCCAAACTTACTGTAGCGACTAATTGATCATCACTGCAACGGAATTTTTGTAATTTATCTGAGTTGGTAAATACCACATACCAGTATTGTCCGTCGGGACTCACCTTTACCATGTGTGGCGATTCAATATTGTTAGGATCAACTCCAACATCAATTACACGCATGGGTAATTGCGTTTCGCTATCAAACACCGTTACTACATCGCAACCCTGATTTATCACATATAATTTTTTTCGGTTTGGATTATCAGACCATTTAATATTTCCATTTACATCAGGAGCACCGGCATCAAT
>CAYQDP010000029.1:0-13670 GCA_964416235.1 uncultured Flavobacteriaceae bacterium
CTGCCGGAATGAATAAGCTGGTCATGTTTTTTTACATGTGCACTCAATTAAATGTACTTAACGGGGAACAAAAGTTATTGGTTAAAAAGCTCATTGAACAAAAGTCAAATTCAGAGTTTGATTACATCAACACGCTAAGTAAAATGAATTTGAATAGAATCCTTTCAGCCGATTGCTTGAAATTTATTTCTTGTTGATGAGCCAAACGCCCACTATAATAATAGCAACGGAAATGAATTGAATCACTCCTACGCTTTCGCCGTCTAAAATTCCCCAACCAACCGCCACAATCGGAATTAAATAAGTACAGCTCGCGGCAAATACAGCACCGGCAGCTTTAATTAAATTATTAAATAAAATGATGGACAAAGCCGTTCCGCAAATAGCGAGAATGCAAATAAATCCAAAGGAAGAAGCCCCTTGCGGATGCTCCATGAGATGCGAATGGAAATCAGTATTGGAAAATAAGTAAACTAGAGCCATTGGTCCGATAATGGTAAACGACCAAACACTCGCTGCAACGGAATTTACTTCAGATAAATACTTTTTAATTCCATTAACACTGATGGCGTAACAAAAAGTAGCGGCCACTACAAGCAAACTGTAATTTAAATTTTTGGAAGATTCACTTCCGCTATTCATACCGAGAAGCAGCACGGCTCCCACTAACCCAACCGCCACGCCAAGCAGCTGTGAGTTTTTGATTTTAGTTTTGTAAACCAGAGCGCCTAACAAAACAGTGAATAGAGGTGTTAAAGCATTTAGCATTCCGGTTAAGCTGCTGCTGATTTCAGTTTCGGCTTTGGTAAATAAAAAGGCAGGAATGAAATTGCCGAATACCCCCATTAAAACTAAACCTTTTAAATCTTTTTTTAAGTCAACGCTTTTAAAATGTTTCAACAAAAGAGGTAAAAGAAAAATGAAAGCAATAGCAATTCGCAGAGCAGCCACCTCATCGCTGGTAAAAGCAATCAATCCTTGTTTCATTAAAATGAAAGAGCTTCCCCATACCAACGACAGTACAATTAGGATAATCCAGGAAGTTGCAGATTGTTTCACGCTGTGAAGGTAAGCTTTGTAAAAAGTATTTTTTGCATTTAATCAAAAACTTTTGATATTTGCTTCCGTAATGATGATAAAGAAAATAAAATGTGCTAAGAAACTTTTCCGATAGGAAAGGCTGTACATTTTATTATAATGATATAAGGCCTTTCCGATGTGGAGAGGCTTTTTTGTTTAATTAAAAAAAGAAGAGAAAATGAAAGTTGCAGTAGTAGGCGCCACAGGATTAGTTGGCACCGTAATGTTACAGGTATTAGAGGAAAGAAATTTTCCGGTTACAGAATTAATTCCGGTTGCCTCCGAGAAATCAGTAGGTAAGGAAATTGAATTTAAAGGGAAAAAGTATAAGATTCATTCCATTGATCAGGCTGTGGCATTAAAACCTGAAATTGCATTGTTTTCTGCCGGCGGAAGCACTTCACTGGAAGCAGCGCCCAAGTTTGCGGCTGCCGGAACAACCGTTATTGATAATTCTTCGGCATGGCGAATGGATCCAGCTAAAAAATTAGTGGTTCCTGAAATTAACGCATCAGAGCTAACAGCTGCCGATAAAATCATTGCGAATCCCAATTGCTCCACTATTCAAATGGTGGTAGCGCTAAATCCTCTGCATAAAAAGTATAAAATTAAGCGCGTTGTGGTGAGCACTTACCAATCTGTTACAGGTACAGGGGTGAAGGCCGTTAGTCAGCTTAACAATGAAAGAAACGGCGTGAAAGGTGAGATGGCTTATAAATACCCAATTGATTTAAATGTGATTCCTCAAATCGATGTTTTCCTCGATAATGGCTATACCAAGGAAGAAATGAAAATGGTGAATGAGACGAAGAAAATTATGGGCGATAATTCAATTGCTGTGACTGCCACTACAGTTCGTATTCCTGTTATGGGTGGCCATAGTGAAAGCGTAAATATTGAATTTGAAAACGAGTTTGAATTGAAAGATATTTTTGAAATCATGAAAAACACACCGGGCATAATTTTACAAGATGACCCGGCGAATCAAGTTTATCCGATGCCAATGAATGCGCATCAAAAAGATGAGGTATTTGTTGGCAGGATTCGTAGAGACGAATCGCAGCCTAAAACAATAAACATGTGGATTGTTGCCGATAATTTGAGAAAGGGAGCCGCTACCAACGCTGTACAGATTGCAGAGTATTTAATGAAAAGCAAATTGGTTTAATCATTTTGACTTTTAATTTTTAAGCTCTACATTTAGTTTATGATTACACGCCCGTTTAATTTTAAAAAATGGATTGATGAAAATCGCCATTTGTTGAAACCACCTGTAAATAATAAAGTGGTTTATAAGGATGCCGAATTTATTGTAATGGTTGTTGGCGGACCAAATTCGCGAAAGGACTATCACTATAATGAGAGTGAAGAGTTCTTTTATCAACTGGAAGGAGATGTGATTGTTCAGATACAAGAGAATGGTAAAGCGGTTGAAGTGCCAATTAAAGAGGGAGAAATATTTTTATTACCGCCACGAGTTCCGCATAACCCGCGTCGTTTTAAAAACACAATAGGCTTGGTGATGGAGAGAAAACGTCGCGATGGTGAAAAAGACGGATTGATGTGGTTTTGTGAAAAGTGTAACGAAAAACTATACGATGAATATTTTACCCTAACGGATATCACTAATCAGTTTCAAGCCATATTTGAAAAATTCTATAACTCCAAGGATCTGCGTACCTGTAAAAAGTGCAAACACATAATGGAGCCGCCACCTATTATTTCCTAGCAGTTTAACATACGGCTTTTGAAAAGTAAATTTTATAATTATAATTGATTAAATATCAATTTATTGTGTTGTTTGTTTTTTACTTTGAAAAGTAAATAGTTATTATACTGGTTTCGGGGAAAATCATGCATTTTCATGAAATTTGCGGGTTGATTTAGAATTCGCAACGTAACTATCTCATTTTCAACAACAAATTGTTAATAATGTTAAGTTAGTGAATGGCGGGTTTTAATGAGTAAAAGCAAGGGGGCAGCACCCAATTTATACGTAACTTTACAGAGTAACTTTTTATAATGATCATGAAGAACACAAATTTGTTTAAAACACTGCTGATTGTAGCTATAATTTTTCAATCGGTAATTACATTTTCTCAGGCTAAGAAGGAAGCTCCTTGGTTTGATAGAAAAACAGCAGAGAAAGACGCAATTGCTAAAGGAATTCCTGCAGGAGATTTAGAGGGATATTTATTTGCATTAGAACAGGAATTTTATGCGAAGCAACAAGCGCCGGCAAATCCTAATGATCCTAACGGTATCTACACAATGGCAAAAGGAAGCAATCCTGTTGTTCAGGGTGCCGGTTGCCCGAATGCAAGTTTTGAAGTAGGAAGTTTTGGCAACTGGAATGGAAGTGCAGGTCATGCACAAACTTGTGGTGCAGCAGGGGCATTAAGTCCTGTTTATACACAAACAATTGCAACCATCGTGAGTCCGGCAGGAGCAAATGCAGGTTTAACGAATGCTCAAAACTATCATACTATCATGAGTATTCCTGCAACGAATCCAAATTATCCTACCTGTAATCAATTCGGATATGATTCTATTGCCGTTAAAGTGGTGGGTACACAAACAGTTTCAGAAGTTCCTCACGTTTGTCCGTTTTATACAGATGGACGTTCAGCGCGTATGAATGGTGCTTTAGCAAATTACCGCGCTTGTAAAATGAATTACAACTTCGCGATTACACCAACTAATCGTAATATTACTTATGCTTTTGCTTTATGTATTTATGATGGTGGTCACTCTGCACCACAGCAACCTTGGTTCCAGGTATCAGTAAAAGATCAGAACGGAAACCCAATCGGTGGTAACTGCGGTGTTTATAACGTAAACGCTACAATGGCCTCAACAGATACTTCATTCCGTACAAGTGCATTAGGTACATGGTATAAATACCGCCCTTGGCGTCAATATGGTGTTGATTTATCATCACCAATGTATGCAACTGTTACAGCAGTTAACTTAGAGTTTACCGTTGGTGGTTGTTGTGCAGCAGGTCACTGGGCTTATGCTTATGTAGATGCAGAATGTTCACAAGGTGGAGCGTTTTCAAGCATGTGTGCCGGTACTAACACGGCAGTTTTAACTGCACCTTCCGGATACATTCAATATCAATGGTATCAATTACCCGGGATGACACCAATGCCGGCCGGTCAGGGTGGAAATACCGGAACTTTAACTATCAATCCAGCCATTGTTGGTCAGGTGTATCAGGTGCAAATGAAAACTCCAACAGGTTGTACAATTACATTAAATGATACAATAAAGATTAGTGGTGTTCAAATTACAAGTATCGGCTCAACCCCAACTTGTCCTGGTGGTAATAGCGGTACTGCAATTGCACAGGTAATTGGAAGTAATGTGGGATATAATTTTACCTGGGTCAATTCGGCTAATGCAGTGGTCGCTACGAGTAGTTTAGCGACTAATTTACCGCCCGGAGTATATACCGTCTCCGTCACGGCTGTATCTTGTGGTGTGGCAACAGCTACGGTTGCCGTAGGTACGGCACCACCTACCTATTATACAAAATCAGCGCCTTATTGCGGTAACCTCGCTATACTTACTGCAACAACAGGAACAAATTATCAATGGTATCAAAACTTAACCCCAATTCCTGCAGCTGCAGGTCAGCCAAGTTTAGCTGTACCAAATCCGGTTAATGGAGGTGTTTATTATGTTACTTATACAACTCCGCAAGGATGTAAAGATTCCGTCCGAATGGTATTATCACAAATTCCGGGTGGAAGTATTTATGTGAGCAATGTAAAACCTATTTGTGCAACCAGCGGTTCAGTTTCTTATGGTGTGGTTAACTTAAGTACTACATTACCTGGCCCTTATACTTACACAGTTACAGGTCCGGGTGGTTTTAATAATATATTCGGACCAACTACAAATAAAAAAGACAGCGTTACCGGTTTATCACTCGGAACATATACAGCGAACGTTTATGATGGCGCATGCTGGTATTCTCAAACATTTACTGTTAATCCGTATACATTTAGTTACACGGTTACTCCTACAACTCCAACCGTGTTATGTGTAACCGGAACAGTTCCAATGGCTGCTAATTTTGGAACAACTGTTCCAACTTCATGTGGTCCATCAACAACAGGCGGATGTGCAACGCCAAATATTTCAACGCTTGGCGCAGGAACAATTAGTAATACTCAATTTTCTTGGCCTTGTATTTACGGACACTATTACAGAAATAACCGACATCAGTTGTTATATACTGCTGCAGAATTATTAGCTGCAGGTGTACAACCCGGTGTAATTTCTTCAATAGAATTTTTCATCACTTCAAAATTACCTACCGGAACGAATTCATCTTTCTATATTGGAACACTTCCGGGATTTACAATCAAGATGAAATGTACGAATGTAACATCATTAAACAGTACTTGGGATAATACAGGATTTACAACTGTATTAAACGCTACTAATTATACTCCGGTATTAGGGTGGAATAACCATACTTTCAACACGCCTTATGAATGGGATGGCGTTTCAAACATTTTAGTGGATGTTTGTTATGCGTTAAATTCCGGTGTAAGCTGGACATCAAACCCAATTATGCCTTCAACTAATACTGGTGTAGTAAAAACCAGATATTCATTTAGTGATACACAACCAATGTGCGGTACCACTGCTTTTGCAAGCACTTCATTGAATCGTCCGAATGCCCGTTTTGGAAGTTGCGGCGCAACAAACCCTGCAAACTTTACTTATAGCTGGACACCAAACTACGCATTAACCAGCACAAACACACAAAGCACAATTTCTACACCAAGTGTAAGCACAATTTATACCATTACTGTTAATCCGATTAATCAAGTCAATTGTGCTCAATCACAAACAGTAGATATCACAGTAATTAATCCGGTTACTCCTACAATTACAAGTGGAGCTTTCTGTACTAATTTTGGTCCAACTCCAATTAGCGTAACTCCTACAACTGGTTCTTGGACTCCATCAGCTTACTTAAGCGGAACAGGCGTATTTACACCTTCATTAGCAACTGTTGGTACAAACACCGTTGCTTACACTGTTGGTCAGGGAACGTGTTCTGCTACAACAACACTTAACATTAATGTTGAGCAGTATAATCCCGCTACTTTAACAGGTTCAATTAATCCTTTATGTGTAACTGACCCTACTGTGAATTTGATGGGATTAGTAGCCAACACAACCGGAACATGGAGTGGAACAGGTGTTAACCTGAATGTATTTGACCCTGCGTTATCGGGTCCGGGTACATATTTCATTACGTACAATACCAACTCACTTCCAACAGCGAGTTTATGTCCGGATGCTTCAACGCTTCAAGTATTTGTTCATACAGTACCTGACCCAACTTTAACAGCAATGGGTCCTTATTGTAATAACATGGCACCGGCACAAATTTTAATGGCGCCTCCGGGCGGTGCAATTGGTGGTGTAAATAACAATGCGGTTTCTTTATCAGGTTTATTTGATCCGGGTTTAGCCATTATTGGTGCAAATACTGTTGGTTATACAGTAACCAGTGGCCCTTGTGTTAAAACTACGTCAATGAACATTAATGTAGAGAAATTCGTACCTGCTACATTAACTTCTACTGTAGGTCCGTATTGCTGGAATGCAATGCCAACAAACTTAAATGGTATTGTGTTACAAAGTGGTGGTACTTGGTCTGGTCCTGGTGTTATTGGAACTAATTTTGACCCTAGCTTCTCCGGTTCAGGATTATTTACTTTAACTTATAATACATATTCAAGTCCTACAGCAAGTTTATGTCCGGATGTGTCAACTATTGCGGTTCAGGTAAATCCTCAGCCAATAGCCAATATTGTTACATCAACACTTACATCTTGTGTGCCGGGTTCAATTACATTCTCGTCACCAAATGTAAATACAGGAACAGGATTCTGGACATTTGGAGATAGTCATACCGCAAATGGTTTATCGGCAACGCATACATATACCGCACCCGGTAACTATTTTGTAACGTTTGATTACATGGACAACATAGGTTGCCGTGTTTACACGCAATTACCTATGCCAATTGTAATTTATCCTTCTCCTGTAGCCAACTTTAATATTTTACCTGACGAGAACATAACAGTTGCGACTCCTGAAGTTGAATTTATCAATACAAGTACTGTGTTACAAAACAACACTTACTACTGGAACGTGGGTAATATCATGCAGTTTAATACTGTTAACGCAAGTTATATCTGTAGCGAATACGGAACAATGTATATCACATTGGTTGCGACTAACGAATATGGCTGTACAGATACAATTACCAAGTTGTTGGATGTGAAAAACGATTATGGTGTTTGGGTGCCAAATTCGTTTACACCAAACAATGATGGAGTTAACGACTTCTTCCGTCCAGTATTTACGCCTTACGGTTTAGATTTATCTTACTATAAAATGGAAATTTTTGACCGCTGGGGTGAGAGATTATTCTCTACTGAAGATTATGTAACAGGGTGGACCGGTGGCAAAAACAACGGCGGAGATCCATTAAAAGATGACGTTTATGTTTATAAGCTTCAATACAAAACCGCTGACGGACAAGTGAAGCATAAAACAGGTCACGTTACATTGATAAAATAAATATTCATACTCTTATTAGAAGCCACCTGTAAACCGGGTGGCTTTTTTATTGACTTAATTTTTGTCATTTTTTTCAACAGCCCCCTCAAAGCCAAGCGCTTATTTTACCTTTGCTTGCGAAAAACAGGCATTTTACGAAAACATGAGTCAGTTAAAGAAGATAAACAGCGCCTTAGTATCTGTATTTTATAAAGATAACCTTGAGCCAATCATTAAGAAATTAAACGAACTTGGAGTAACCATTTATAGCACCGGAGGCACTCAAACTTTTATTGAGAATTTAAAAGTTCCGGTAAAAGCTGTTGAATCATTAACCGCCTTTCCTGAAATATTGGGAGGTCGCGTAAAAACACTTCATCCAAAAATATTTGGAGGAATACTTGGTCGTCGCGAATTACAAAGTGATGTGGAGCAAATGGAAAAGCATGACATTCCGAATATCGATCTGGTGATTGTTGATTTATACCCATTCGAAGAAACAGTTTCTAAAGGAGCATCCGAACAAGATATTATTGAGAAAATCGATATCGGTGGGATTTCTTTAATTCGCGCCGCTGCTAAAAATTTTAATGATGTAATAATCGTTTCTTCAAGAAACGATTATAAATCTTTACAAGATTTACTAGAGACAAAAAACGGTTTTTCAGATATCTCTGACCGAAAACATTTTGCAGCAAAAGCATTTGCAACCAGCTCACATTACGATACGGCCATCTTCAATTATTTCAATCAAACTGAAAACATACCTCAGTTCAAGCAAAGCATTCAGTCAGCGCAAGTTTTACGTTATGGAGAAAATCCCCATCAACAAGGTGTGTTTTACGGCAACCTCGATGCCATGTTTGAAAAGCTGAACGGGAAGGAACTTTCATACAATAATTTATTGGATGTAGACGCCGCAGTTAATTTAATTGCTGATTTCACTGAACCTACCTTCGCGATTTTAAAACATAATAATGCATGCGGCGTTGCTTCTCGCTCTACCATTAAGCAGGCATATTTGGATGCATTGGCCGGGGATCCTGTGTCTGCGTTCGGAGGAATATTAATCGCTAATAAGAATATTGATGAAGAAACAGCGCAAGAAGTAAACAAATTATTTTGTGAAGTAGTAATTGCTCCGGCTTATGATGCCAAAGCAGTTGAAATTCTAAAGTCAAAACCGAATCGTATTATTCTAGTTCAAAAGCATGTGAAGTTGAGCGATAAATCTTTCCGTACGCTCTTGAACGGCGTTATTGAGCAGGATAAGGATTTAAAAACTGAAACTCCAAACGACTTTAAGCCTGCAACAACTAAATCACCAACAGCAGCTGAGGTGACTGATCTGATTTTCGCAAATAAACTGGTGAAGCACACAAAATCAAATACAATTGTATTAGCTAAAAACGGTCAGTTATTAGCAAGTGGTACCGGACAAACCTCGCGTGTTGATGCTTTGAAACAAGCCATCGCCAAGGCGGTAAGTTTTGGTTTTGATTTAAAAGGAGCGGTTATGGCCAGCGATGCGTTTTTCCCTTTTCCGGATTGCGTTGAAATCGCACATAAAGCGGGCATAACAGCGGTGGTTCAGCCGGGCGGATCGATTAAAGATAAAGACAGTATTGACTATTGTAATGCAAATGGATTAAGCATGGTGTTTACCGGTACTCGCCATTTTAAACACTAAGATAAGTTGTTGAGGTGCGAGATAGCGATTTAGTGAATTTGTGTGGAAAAGAGTTAAAAACAAGTTAAGAGTGACATGAAAAATTTTGCAGAGGAGTTTAGAGATAGGACTAAAAAACAAGCTGTTGAAATAATTAAGTATTGTAAAACTCTACCAAAAAGCGATGAAGCGTACATTGTAAAAAAACAAGTTATACGTTCTTCTACTTCTGTAGCTGCAAATTATAGAGCTGCAACACGGGCAAGGTCAGACAATGAGTTCTTTTCTAAGCTAAGTATTGTGGTAGAGGAGGCGGATGAAACAGAGTTTTGGTTAGAAATTATTCGGGAATCCGAAATAGATACTTCGAAAAAATCGCTTGAGCTACTAAAGGAATCAGGTGAAATACTGAAAATTGTTTCCAAGTCCAGAAAGACATTAAAGGACAAAAAGGGAGTGTAAATATTAAAATTATTAAAAATCAACTTTTCCAAATATTTAACGTACAAATAAGTATTAACTTTAACAGGATTAAATCGCCGATTCACTAATTCAAACCTCACACATTCACCAATTATTATATGGCATTATTTGATTTTTTAACACAAGACATTGCGATTGACTTAGGTACAGCCAATACAATTATTATCAATAACGATAAAGTTGTGGTGGATGAACCAAGTATTGTGGCGGTTGACAGAACTAACGGTAAGGTTATTGCCGTTGGTCGTGCGGCGCAAATGATGCACGGTAAAACACACGAGAACATCAAAACAATCCGTCCGTTAAAAGACGGCGTTATTGCCGATTTCCAGGCAGCTGAAGAAATGATTAAGGGAATGATCAAAATGATTAATCCGGGTAACAAGTTCTTTAAGCCTTCTCTTAAAATGGTTATTTGTATTCCTTCCGGCATTACGGAGGTAGAAAAACGTGCGGTTCGCGATAGCGCTGAGCACGCGGGAGCTAAGGAAGTATACATGATTCACGAACCCATGGCTGCGGCTATTGGTATGGGCATTGATGTGGAGGAGCCAATGGGAAACATGATTATTGATATTGGTGGCGGTACTTCGGAAATTGCAGTTATTGCTTTAGGTGGTATTGTGTGTGATAAATCCATTCGCATAGCGGGTGACGATTTCAACGCAAACATTGAAGAATACATGCGCCGTCAACACAACATCTTAATTGGTGAACGTAGCGCAGAACGTGTTAAAATTGAAGTTGGAGCTGCTATGACGGAAATTGAAAATCCACCGCCTGATTTTGCGGTTCAAGGTCGCGATTTAATGAGCGGTATTCCAAAAGAAGTTTATATTAGTTACGTAGAGATTGCCCATTGCTTAGATAAATCTATTTCCAAAATAGAAGAAGCGATTTTAAATGCACTTGAAATGACACCGCCTGAATTGGCAGCTGACATCTATCGTAAGGGAATTTTCATGGCAGGTGGCGGATCTTTATTGCGTGGGCTCGACAAACGTATCTCAATGAAGACAAAACTACCGGTTCATGTGTGTGAAGACCCACTTCGTGCTGTTGCCCGCGGCACAGGAATTGCACTTAAAAATGTTCATAAATTCCCTTTCCTTATCAAGTAATTCAATCAGTTAAGGTTGTAGTTTTATAGGAAGAAGCAGCTCCTCGGAGTTCGCTTTGTTTTTTATTTTTTCCGGTGAGAAATTTATTAGCCTTCATATACAAACACAATTTCATTTTCATTTTTCTATTCATTGAATTGGTATGTTTTTATTTGATGTACATGAACAGCGGTTATCAAGGTTCCGGAATTTTTAATTCAGCTAATCGTGTTACAGCTAACGTTTACAATACCGCGGCAAACGTAAGAGAGTATTTATTGTTGAAAGAAGAAAACAAACGATTATCAGAAGAAAATACGCGACTATACAACATGCTTCGTAAAGGATATATGGCAGTGCCTTTAAAGCAATACATTCGTAAGGATACATTATACAAACAACAGTATTCGTATGTGGGCGCTAAGGTTGTAAACACAAGCATTAACCGTCGTAGCAATTACATTACAATAAATATTGGGAAAGCCCAGGGAGTTACACGCGATATGGCGGTTATTAATAGTGATGGAGCTGTAGGATTTGTAAAAGATGTATCTGAGAATTTTTCTTCTGTAATAAGTTTACTTCATAAAGATGCACGCGTGAATTGTCAGTTAAAACGCGATGGAAGTTACGGATTACTCATTTGGGAGGGAGACGATTATCGTTATTGTATTTTAAAAGATATACCTACTCATGCAAAAATCATAAAAGGCGATACAGTTACAACAAGTGAGTTATCAGGGATTTTTCCGGAAGGAATTAATGTTGGCGTAATCGATAGTTACGAACGCAGAAGCAATGATCCGTTTTATACCGTTAAAATTAAATTAATTGCAGATTTCAAAAAACTAGGATATGTATATGTAATTAAAAATAAATTTAAACCTGAGAAGGATTCTTTGGAAGCGATTTCTCAGGTTCAGGATGAAAAGAAAAAATGAGCGGAACAATAGGTGTAAATATTATTAGGTTTATCGTTCTTGTATTAATGCAGGTGCTCATTGTGCAAAATATTCATTTGGGCAGCTATATTATTTTACTGCCATATGTATTGGTTATTTTACTGATGCCTTTCGATACGCCAAAATTAATTTTACTGTTTGCTTCTTTTGTTGTTGGACTTACACTGGATGCTTTTTATGACACGGCCGGTATGCATGCTGCTGCTTGTACCTTAATGGGATTCTCTCGTCATTACTTATTGGAGTTTATTGCGCCGCGCGATGGCTATGAAGCGGGCTTGGAACCAAACATTGATGATATGGGTCCTGCTTGGTTTGTTACGTATGCGGGCAGTTTGATTTTTATTCATCACTTTGCTTTTTTCTTTTTAGAGGTATTCAGATGGAATGAGTTTTTTTACACTTTGTTTCGTGTAATACTCAGCACTATCGGAACTTTTGTTTTTGTATATGTAATTCAATATTTGTTTTATAAATCAACGCGTCGCCGATAATGAGTAACAATGCGCAATTAGCAGATAGAAAATTTATCATTGGCGGTTTCTTTGTATTAATTGCAATCGTCTACATCATTCGTTTGTTTTATTTGCAGGTAATTGATAAAAGCTACGAAGCTTCTGCCCGTAACAACGCCATTCAAACACAAATAGAATATCCTCCACGGGGATTTATCTATGACCGTAACGGAAAGTTATTGGTAATTAATGAAGCGTCGTATGATTTAATGGTAACGCCAAAATTAGTGAAGGGCTGCGATACCATGGCTCTCTGTGAAATTTTGGAAATTACAAAAGAGGAATTCTTGAAGCGGATAAAAAAGGCTTGTCAGGCACCGAACTCACCGCGCAAACAAAGTATTTTCGAAAAGCAAATGTCGAGTGCTACGAACGCTAAGCTTCAGGAGAAATTATACCGGTTCAGAGGTTTCTATGTACAATCTCGTACGGTACGGAAATACCCGCGACCAATTGCAGCCCATTTGTTAGGATACATTGGTGAGGTTTCAAAGGAAAAAGCCGAAAAGGATTCGTATTACAAAGAGGGTGACTACATCGGTATAAGCGGCATGGAAAGAAGCTATGAAGAGGCTTTGCGCGGAAAAAAAGGAACACGAATTGTAGTGAAGGATGTACACAACAAGGAAGTAGGCAGATACATGAATGGTAAGTACGACACCGCTGCCGTAACGGGCAAACCGTTATATTGTACCATTGATGCTTCTTTGCAAGAATATGGCGAACGTTTAATGAAGGGAAAGAAGGGTGCGTTGGTAGCTATTGAACCTTCAACCGGAGAAATTTTATGTTTGATTTCAGCGCCGGGTTACGATCCTAATTTATTAGTGGGAGGAAAAGAGAGAAATAAAAATTTTGCAAAGTTAGTTTACGATTCAACCTTGCCATTATTTAATCGGGCTATTCAGGCGGAGTATCCTCCCGGCTCAACATTTAAATTAATTGACGCACTCATTGCTCAAAATGACGGACTGATAAATCGTAATACCTCGTTCCCGTGCGCGAGGGGATATCCTCCTATGGGAGGCAAACCAAAATGTCACCCGCACGGACCGGTAGACTTAGTGAATTCAGTAGCGCAATCTTGTAATTCATATTACAGTTATGTATTTAGAGAAATCGTCGATCAAAAGAAATACCCCAAATTCATAGATGGCTATAATCACTGGCGCGATATGGTTATGTCTTTTGGCCCGGGCACAAAATTGGGAACGGATTTACCTTACGACAGGCCGGGTAAAGTTCCTTCCGTTAAATATTACGA
>CAYQDP010000030.1:0-6566 GCA_964416235.1 uncultured Flavobacteriaceae bacterium
TAATAGCGCGTACACAATGAGTTTGAACTTTATCCTTATACCTTGTTTCTACTATAAATGAATCAGGTCTTCCAAACAAACTCGGATATGAATAATTTAAACCTGTTCGGAGATATAATTGTTTGCCGGTTGTATTATATCCATCCCCACTTATAAAATGCATACTATAATTGAGGATTGAATCAACAGGAATATTATTAATTCTTAGAATTTCGGTACCTAATTTCAATAAAGAATCTTTTTTTGGATTAATGGACGTAGCAACGTATAATTTCTTATCCAAAGCTACCATGTAATAGGGAACAAAATTCAATTTTACAGGCTTAATTAATTTCGTATACGCTTTCGAGTTCCAAACTTCGGTATGTCCACAGTGCAACTCATCAAAAGCCAGTTTTAGTTTAAGACGAAATTGTTTTTCTGTTAAGCTGTCGGTAATAGATTGTTTTAGTTTATCGAAAACGGATTCGTAATAGGATTTAGGATAATATACACCAATAACAGGATGCATTTTAAGAACTACATCAGTAATTATTGTGGCATCTTGCAAAAGTTGTGAAGGTGCGTACTTTTTAGTAAGCGAAAAATCCTTTTGAGCCTGCAAGGGCAGATACAAATGCGCAATAACACAAGCTGTTATTAATGCTTTGAACCTGTTTTTAATACCGCTTTTAAACATTACTTTTGTAAAGTTAATCAAGAATGTTATGCAAAAAATCAAAATAGGCGTTTTACGTGAAGAAAAAAGTCCGCCGGATAAGCGCGTTCCGCTCACTCCCCTTATTTGTTCGGAATTGGTGCGTAAATACCCACATGTGGAGATTGTTGTTCAGCCTAGTAAAATTAGATGTTACAACGATGATGAGTATACTTCCTTTGGTGTTACTTTACAGGAAGATTTGAGTGATTGTGACATTCTTATGGGCGTGAAGGAAGTACCTGCCGACAAGCTAATTCCCAATAAAAAATACTTTTTCTTTTCTCATACCATCAAAAAACAGCCTCACAATAAAAAACTAATGAAGGCTTTGATTGAGAAAAAAATTCAGATGATAGATTATGAAACTCTAACCGATAAAAACCACAATCGTATTATAGGTTTTGGGCGTTATGCCGGTGTTGTTGGGGCGTATAACGGCATTTTAGGTTACGGGTTAAAGTATGATTTATTCCGAATTAAACCTGCTAATTTATGTCGCGACCGAGCCGAAATGGAAGAAGAATTAAAACGTGTTAAACTCCCTAATATTAAAATATGTTTAACGGGTGGCGGACGCGTTGCAAATGGCGTAATTGAAACTTTAAGTGCCTTAAGGATACGAAAAGTTACCCCCGAAGAATTTTTAATGGCTTCTTTCCGCGAACCTGTATACTGTCAGCTAAACCCACGGGATTATGTGGAAAGACCGGATGATCACAACTTTGATTTAAACGATTTCTTTAAGCATCCGGAGCATTTTGTGTCAAAATTTTTACCATTTACCAAGGTTACGGATTTATTTATCTCAGCACATTACTGGGACCCGCGTTCACCAAAAATGTTCACCAAGGATGATATGAAAGCAACAGATTTTCACATCAGTGTGATTGCCGATGTAACCTGCGACATTGACGGCTCAGTGCCAACAACTATGCGAGCCAGCACCATCTCACAACCATTTTACGGATACAATATTAAAAATGACACCGAAGACCTACCATTTAACAAGGATACGGTTTGTATTATGGCTGTAGATAATTTGCCTTGCGAATTACCCCGCGATGCCAGCGATGATTTTGGCAAGGATTTAACAGAACGTGTTTTACCTAACATAATTGGGGAAGATAAAGACTCTGTTATTGAGCGTGCCAGCATTTGTAAGGACGGGAAGTTATGCCCGGCTTTTGAATATTTGTCGGATTACGCCAAATAATGTTAGAAAAAGTGGCTTTGATGTTAATTAATTCGTAAATTTGGATAATTAATAATTAACAAAATGAATAAAGGAACAGTAAAATTCTTTAACACAACCAAAGGATTTGGTTTTATTAAAGATGACGAATCAAAAAATGAGTACTTTGTACACGTTACAAACATTCTTGAACCGATTAAAGAAAACGACGTAGTTACTTACGAGTTACAAGAAGGTAAAAAAGGAATTAATGCAGTAAAAGTAAAACTTGCCTAATATATAATCCCTTTTAACAAAAAACCCCGAATAAAATTCGGGGTTTTTTGTTGGACTAAACTGTAAGCTTTTTATACCTTGGGCGTTTTGGTTCAATATTACCCAAACGCTTCTTTCTGTTTTCTTCATATTCGCTATAACCGCCTTCAAAATAATACACACTACTATCTCCTTCGAATGCTAAAATGTGTGTACAAACACGATCTAAAAACCAACGGTCGTGGCTGATGATTACAGCACATCCTGCAAAATCTTCCAATGCTTCTTCTAAAGCACGAAGGGTATTAACATCTAAATCGTTAGTAGGCTCATCTAATAACAATACGTTGCCGCCTTCTTTTAATGCTAATGCCAAATGCAAACGGTTTCTTTCTCCACCTGATAACACAGAACATTTTTTACCCTGGTCGGAGCCGCTAAAATTAAAGCGGGAAATATAGGCTCTTGAGTTGATGGCTTTACCTTCGAATAATAAATTATCCAAACCGCCGCTAATCACATCGTATACTGTTTTATTCGGGTCGATATCCTTATGTGTTTGATCAACATAAGATATTTTAACAGTAGGACCAACCTTAAACTCACCTGACGTAGGTTGCTCTTGTCCCATGATCATTTTAAACAAGGTTGTTTTACCGGCACCATTAGGACCAATAATACCAACGATACCCGCAGGAGGTAATTTAAAGTTCAAATGCTCATATAATAATCGGTCGCCAAATGCTTTCGATACATCTACAGCTTCAATCACTTCTGTACCTAGGCGCGGACCGTTAGGAATGAAGATTTCCAATTTCTCTTCTTTTGCTTTTACATCTTCTCCTAACATTTTTTCGTAATTCGCTAAACGGGCTTTTTGTTTTACACCGCGGCCTTTTACGCCTTTTCTTACCCAATCTAACTCTCGAGCTAAGTTTTTCTGACGTTTACTTTCAGTCTTCTCCTCTTGTTTCAATCGCTCACCTTTTTGTTCCAACCAACTGCTGTAATTTCCTTTCCAGGGAATACCCTCACCACGGTCTAACTCTAAAATCCAACCTGCAACATTATCTAAGAAATAACGGTCGTGGGTAACGGCAATAATAGTTCCTTTGTAACTCTTTAAATGTTGTTCTAACCAGTCAACAGATTCAGCATCCAAGTGGTTGGTAGGCTCATCTAATAATAAAATATCAGGTTCCTGAATTAACAAACGACATAACGCCACACGACGACGCTCTCCACCCGATAATACTTTTACAGGAGTATCGCTTTCCGGACAACGTAAAGCATCCATTGCACGCTCTAAACGATTATCTAAATTCCATAAATCATTTTGATCTATCAATTCCTGTAATTGCGCCTGACGGTTAATCAACTTTTCCATTTTATCAGGATCGTTCATTATTTCTTCGTCCATAAACTTGTTGTTTACTTCTTCAAATTCATTGAGAATGTCAACATGCTTTTGCGCGCCTTCACGTACAATTTCAATAACTGTTTTATTTTCGTCAAGTTTCGGTTCTTGCTCCAACATCCCAATAGAGTAACCTGGACTTTGATGAATTTCCCCTAAGTAATCCTTATCGAGACCGGCCATGATGCGAAGTAAGGTTGACTTACCCGAACCGTTTAAACCTAATACTCCGATTTTTGCGCCGTAATAAAACGAAATGTAAATATCTTTTAATACTTGTTTTTGTGGCGGGTGTATTTTCGACACCTTCACCATACTGAATATAATTTGTCTTCCTTCTTCAGCCATAATAATAAATTAGAGAGGCGAATGTACAAAAAAAAGATTAATTACGGGGAAAGTAAATAGGGTGTTTTTCGTTGTATTTACGAATGTAACGAGAGGCCTGTTCCTTCTTTTGCTTTTTATTTAAAGCACTATAGGCTTTAAAAATCTCCTCATCCTTTTTCAGATAATTTTCGAGCAAATCAGAATTAAATTCCTTTAGCTCACCGGTGTAAAAATCCAACATGAACTCACGAATCTCAGTAGCATTTGTACCACCGGAAGAATTAATAAACACGTTATATCCGGGCGATGTACTAACAGGAACCGCCGCTACAAAATAACTTATGGCCCCAAAAACAGGTACCCTGAAAAAAGTCCTGTTAATATTTACATAAATCACATTATTCTGGCAAAACCCCCATACTTTACCTGAATTTATAAGAGTAGGTTTACCATCCCGCTCAACGTATTCAACAGTTTCACTTTCTATTAATTTGGTATAAAAATCAAGTTGTTTTTTGTCAATTTGAGTATTGATTTTCTCCTTCGGAATTGGCCAGTTATGTTTTAAATCGGCATAATTAAGATAAAGTCCTTCATACAATATAAAACTGTTTGAAAATGCCACTGAATCAGATTGAGAAACACCCTCAAGTATTAGGAAACTATAGAAAAGTATGGAAAGCAAGCGCTTCATTCTTGACAAAGATGATTATTTTTTTTATTTTTATACGTCTTATCAACCTTTACGATGCGTTATACAGCCATTATTTTAAGTTTATTTATAAGTGCTTGTTTATTTTCACAGAAAAACATCAGCACCTCTTTAAAAAGCCGAATTCATAACAATACTTTACCGGGCAACACATTTGATGTTTTAATTGACGGTGATATTGAAAAGCTAATTGCTGCAGAAAAAACACTTGGCATAAAAGTAAAATACCATGCCGGAACTATAGCTTGTGTTAATCTTGGTGTGAATGCCTTGGCTCCATTAATTGAGAGCAAAGCTGCGAAATACATCGAATTAATTGAAAACCGTAAACGCCCTTTAAACGACACCATGCGCGTTCGTAATCGCATTAATCCTGTAAAAGCTGGTACTGCGCCATTAACCGCGGCTTACGAAGGAACCAACGTAATTATGGGAATTATTGACACCGGTATCGATTTCAATCATCCGGATTTTAAGGATGCAATGGGCAATACGCGTATCAGTTTTATCTGGGATCAAACTGTTGCTACACCTACCAACTCCCCTGCTCCGTTTAATTATGGGGAAGAATGGACAGCCGCACAGATTAATGCTTCAGTATGTACGCATAATGATTTACCTTATTGGGGACATGGCACACATGTGAGTGGTATTGCAGCCGGTAATGGATTAACAAACGGCAAACATGCCGGTGTTGCTTCAAAAGCCAATATCATTGTTGTTGCTTTGGATTTTAGTAAGCCTGCTCCAATTATTGCAGATGGTGTTCAATACATCGTTAACAAGGCAACTGCTGCCGGTAAGCCTTTTGTAATTAACGCTAGTGTTGGAGATTACTACGGCAGCCATGATGCTACAGATACTGAAGCGAAAATGATTGAAGCTTTAATCTCAAACATTCCGGGAAGAGCAATGGTTACCGCTGCAGGAAATGCAGGTGTTGTGAAATTTCACACACAAAATATAGTTAATCCTACTGATACTAATTTTACATGGTTACAAAAACCAAGTGGTAATGTTTATTATTGGTTATATGCCGACACTGCAAACATTAAAAACGTAAAATACTCTGTGGGTGCTAATAGTCCGAATTTTAAAGACCTTGGAAGAATTGGTTTTAAAAACTACAATTACGGCTTTACTTTAAAAACTGACACTTTAAAAAATGGGGCGAATCGTATCGGACTCGTGAAAAGTTTGGCAGGAATTAATGCATACGGTGTTTATGAATTATTTTTAGAGATCGTTCCTGACAGTACAAATTATTTTTGGAGAATAGAAAGTAACGGAACCGGTAAATTTGATGCTTGGAATTTTGATTTCGTTTCCACAGGATTACCAACGGCAACTACATATCCTAAAATCACTAAATACACCATGCCGGATACTGTTTCTTCTATGGTAAGCGGAATACAATGTAGTAATCAAGTTTTAACCGTAGCTAACTACATTAATCTAAAAAGCTATTACGATGTAACAAATACATTAATCACAACACCTGATGTGGCAGGACAATTAGCTTCTTCGAGCAGTTGCGGACCTACACGCGATAGTAAAATCAAACCCGACATTTCCGCGACCGGCGCAGGAATCTTTTCTTGCTTGGTGCTTTCAATGCAAGCAAATTTAATTGCGAGTTCACCAACCGCTGTCTCACAAGGCAGCTTCCATGTTGCAGGAGGAGGAACCTCTGCTGCGTCGCCTGTAGTTGCAGGATTAGCCGCTTTATTATTGGAAGCGCATCCTACTTACAATAACGTTCAGGTTAGACAAGCCATTTTAAACTGTACCTATAAAGATGGATTTACCGGAACCGCACTTCCTAATTACAAATGGGGTTATGGTAAATTGGACGGCTTCAGCACTTTTACTTGCATCATCGCTGCAGGAATGGATGAAAACAAAACACACTCCATTACAGGCAATGCATATCCTAATCCGTTTAATGAGCAAACCGTAA
>CAYQDP010000030.1:6591-13665 GCA_964416235.1 uncultured Flavobacteriaceae bacterium
TTGAATCAAGAATACAACGGTACTGTGAAAATTTTTAGCTCGATTGGTGAATTAATTTATCAGGAAAAAATCAAATCTGACAATTATACCGTTGAACGTAAAAACTTAAAAGCTGCCGGTGTATATATGGTGCAATTCAATTCACAGGGCAGAGAAGAAAATCATAAAATCATTGCAATTGATTAAACATGCGCATTGCCTCTAATAAACTAGGTGATTTGATTGATTTTTTCTATTCTGAATTATCCCCTGTTTATTCAAATGATGAAATAAAACTACTTGTTCAGCATGCTTGCGAACATTACTTGGGATTGACTCCTGCAGATATTCTAATCAAAAAAAACGAGAACATTAATCAGAGTGATGTTATAAAACTTTATGATTGTGTATTAGCTCTCAAACAGAATAAACCCATTCAGTATATTATAGGAGAAGCAGAATTCTACCATTTAAAATTTAAAGTTAATTCCAGCGTTTTAATTCCCCGTCCGGAAACAGAAGAACTCGTTGAAATAATTTTGAAAGATTGTAAAAAAGCAGACTTTGACGCTCCCAACATTCTTGATATAGGAACAGGCAGCGGATGCATTCCTGTTTCTTTGAAAAAATTTCTGGAAGATGCGAATGTTTCGGCGGTGGATGTTTCGCAAGAAGCTTTAATTACCGCGCAACAAAATGCCGTGATGAATTCGGTTACCATTATGTTTAACAGAGTAAATATTTTAACTGATGAAGCCGATTATAGTTTAGACAACTACGATATTATTGTAAGTAATCCGCCTTACATAGCCAAACAAGAGGCAGGCAGCATGCACGTCAGAGTAAAAGATTTTGAACCACAGATTGCTTTGTTTGTTGAGAATAATGATCCTTTAATTTTTTACAGACGAATAATTGATTTGTGTAAAAAACATCTTTGCGAAGGCGGACGATTATATTTTGAGTTAAATCCGATTTACGCTAATGACATTAAGCAAATTGCTGTTGAAAGCAATCAATTTGACACAGTAGAATTATTAAATGATTTATCGGGTAACGTTCGTTTCTTAAAAGCTAAAAAAAATGATTAAGCCATTTGCATACCTGAATTTTTTATTATTAGCGTTCGGTTTGAGCGCGCAAATAAAAATTGAAGTTAATCCTGAAACGCCGCCAATAAATATTGGTGGTAAAACTCAATTAGAACATATTGTAAAAACACAGCAATACATTACTCCTACTTTTATTTGGAGGGAAGAAAAAAACGTAACAATCTTT
The DNA here is from genome assembly GCA_964416235.1 of uncultured Flavobacteriaceae bacterium. Taxonomy (GTDB): domain Bacteria; phylum Bacteroidota; class Bacteroidia; order B-17B0; family Aurantibacillaceae; genus JAHEYG01. Next base: position 7,849 of record CAYQDP010000030.1, read on the forward strand.
TTTACAGTTACAAAAGACGGCGATGTTATTGAACCTTTTTTTAAAGAAAAGTACGAGGGGTTTTATGAAGAAGAATCAAAACGCTTATTAAAACATTTTCAATTCGAACCTGCTCGCATTGGAGGAAAAAGCGTGGATGCTTACGGTTCATTAACATTTAATTTCAGCGGACCGAAATACGATGCTGCAGTTAAGGAAAGAAAGAAATTCAAAAAGAATGTGACACTTCCGCAAGACAGCAGTTTTACAATTTATGAAGTGGCTGATAAATCTCCGGAATTTTACAAAGGCGATGAAGAACTTCCAGGTTTTATTTTAGAAAACATAGAGTATCCCAATGTTGCCAAACTACAAAACATTGAAGGGACAGTACAGTTAAGTTTTATCGTAGAGACAAATGGTTTTGTTAGTAATGTAAAATCTACGCGTGGTGTAAACGGTGGTTGTACGGAAGAGGCTATTCGAGTTGCACTTCTTACAAAATGGAAACCTGCAGTGAAAAACGGGAAACATGTTCGTTACAAAATGACATTACCAATCACGTTTAATTTAAAAAATGTAAACAGAGATAATTCTGCAAGCGGACAATAAGATTTTACTCTTCGTAAAAATCGATGATAATTCCGTCGAGCGGACTAATGGAAACGGTGCGTCTTTCTGTGCCGAAATTAAATAATACAGAATCACTTAAATAACTGCTACTGCCTTCTTTTGTTATTTGAATACTATCTAATTTGAGGCCCTCTACATCTTTCCACATTTTGGTAGGAGTAGCATTAACGGCAAATAATTTTATTTTATCGCCAAACTCTTTTGCTAATTCAGCTTTTTCCTGCTCAAAATTATAATCCACTACCTCCAAACCATTATTGTCCTGATTACTTCCCAGAGTTAATTTATACCCATCTGTAAAAACAAACTGAACATGGTCGATTAATTCAACCACATCATTCTTATTGATACTGTTCTGCCATAAAATACAAATCACACCTTTCAGATGCTTTCCCTCCGCAGCAATTAGTTTCTTTAATGATTCGCCGTTGAAATAGGCTTTTTCCTGTTGTTCTGACATAGTACAAAATTACAGATTAAATAAAGGCTTAACAAGTTTAGTTAACAGAAGCTCGTAGCCCCAACTCAATCACTTCCAAATTCTTCATTTCCTTACCATCAATTTGCAAGCGAATCGCGGTTTTCACTTTGTGGAATCCATGCACCCCAGCCGCTCCCGGATTTATGTGTAATAAATTAAACTCCTTATCAAACATCACTTTTAAAATGTGTGAATGTCCGCAAATGAAAAGATTTGGATTTTCCTGTTTTATAAACGCTTTGGCTTTGGGATTATATTTGCGGGGATAACCGCCAATGTGAGTGATGTACACTTTTACATCCTCACACATAAAAATCAAATGCTCTTTGTACTCCGAACGAAATTCAGAGCCATCAATGTTACCCCAAACCGCCTTTAGTGGTTTTATCGATTCAATCTTACGACAAAGCTCGATGTCGCCAATGTCGCCTCCATGCCACACTTCATCAGCTTCCTCAATGTATTTTATCAGTTTTTCATCGAGATGACTATGTGTATCGGAAATGATGAGAATTCTTTTCATTTAACCTTGAAGAAAATTGATTTAATCATTTCGACGTTGCAACGGTACATTCAATTTAGAGAATCATATCACAGTCTGGTTTCGTTCTCGAAAATGGATTCTGTAATACTTGCATCATCACGGTAACATGCAATTCCACCCCAGTTAAATATTTTTTTCTGATATACCCACGCATCTCCTTCCTTAACCAAAATTCTTTTTACGATAACAACTCCATTGCCCGTAATTATTTCTTCGGTTAAGCCGGCAGGGTATTTTGCCAGGATAGCTTTTATGTGCTCTGCATTTTTCGTGGGCGATTCCGTAGTTTTCTTTTTTAAATAAGCGGCGTCACTTTCATAGGTGAGAGCATCTTCATACGTCTTTTTTATTGCATAAATATACTCTGGTTCCAAGTTTACAGCTCTTGTTATAGCGTCATTATATTTTTTATCATTTCCGGGGAATTCCCTACTAACAATTTTATTTATGGCAACAATTTGTGTTTTAGGCAATTTTTCATTTGGGAAAATTTTTAAAGCATCATAATATACTTCCTCTGCTTCAGTCCATAATTTTTTCGCCATCAAGCCTTCGGCAAGTTTAAGTAAGTCTGAATATTTTTTAGTTAACTCATCCACTTTAGCAATTTCTTTTTTCTGTTCCTCATCTTCCGAAATGGCTTTTTCAATTGCGATAAGTTTATATTTTGGATATTGCTCATCTTGCTTCAATACCGAAGCTTCTGTATAACTTTCCTTTGCGATCGACCAATTTTGTGCTTTAAATGCCTCATCACCCTTTCTTAAAAGTTCAGAATAATTTTCTTCTAAAGCTTTTGCAGCAAGTACCTCTTCTGCTTTTTTCGCTAACTCTTCCCTCTTCTTAAAACAATCGCCAACTTTCTCCATTTGAGTTACAGGATATTTCTCCGCCGGGAGCATAGCCATTGCACTTTCATACATTTTCTTTGCAAGAGAGCAATCTCCATTTTTCACAGCTTCATCACCCGTTTTATTGGCTTCGCAAAAATTATTAATTAATTCCATTTCATTCGCCTCAATTCTTGCAACAAGTGCTAAACCTTCCTTTGTGTACATTTCTTCATCACCGAAGTTTCTATCTTTTGGTATATAAACAATTTTCGCTAATGTTTGCTCCAAAGTTGAATAATCAACTCCGGGTAAAGGCTTTGATAATATAAATCCTTCTATGCTAATGCTTGGTTTGAAATTATCCTTTTGAATTTCTTCAGGAACATTATTCGTATTAATATATATGCGTTTAGTAAAGCATCCCTGATAGGCCACTGTTAAAATAAATTCGCCGTTTCCGGGAATAAAAATGCTAAAATACCCATCACCATCACTCATAGCTTGATCTATAACAGAATTTCCCTTATAAAGCTTAATAGCGGCACCTGATAAAAGTACTTCGTCTTTAACAGCCTTCGTATCAACAATGTATTTGCGGTAACCGATATGACTGGTGATTTTTAACGACCATTTTTGGGCGCTAGCCAAATAAACGCTTATCAAAAGCAGGCTTAATAATAAATTACGACTTTTCATTTTCAATATAAAGGAAGTGAATAGTACAATGTCTTCATGTTATTAAAAAACAACTTCTAAACCACTGACTGTTAATTGTGCGTACAGTTAACATAGATCGACTATGACCAATCTTTTAAAGCTGAAGTGACGTAGCTAAAGCTTTGAAATCAACACCATCAAAATTACCCGAGCTCATCATTAACAATACAGCGTTGTTCCATTTTTTTTCTTGTAAGTACTTCACCACTGATGCGCTATCTGTAAAAACTTTCAAGTCCTTTCGGTCAAATGCTTTTAATACTTGTTCTTCGGTGATTGGTTTTAGTTTTTTATGGGCAATGGTGTGAGGATTGTAATACACAATGGCTTCATCGGCGGTATTCATAGCTCCCTTATACTCATTCAGAAACTCTTCCGTTAAACTACTAAAAGTATGCAATTCCATACAAGCTACAATATAACGTCCGGTGAATTGCTGCTTTACCGCCGCTGTGGTTGCTTTAAGTTTAGAAGGAGAGTGTGCAAAATCCTTATAGAAATTGAATTTTTCTTGTTTGTGAACTAATTCCAAACGTTTAGCGGCGCCTTTAAAACTTTGAATGGCATTATAAAATTGCTCATCCGAAATGCCAACCTGATTACACACCATGCGTGCACCATTTAAATTCATCAGGTTATGGTCGCCAAAAATCAAAAGAGGAATTTCCTTACCGTTTACCAGCAGATAAGTTGTTCCATCTACAATTTTATTGGGAGGAACACTATAAGGGAACTTCTTTATTTGGTTAGCGCTACCGGCCTTTTCCGCCACCTTCACTAATTCTTTATCCTCGTTGCAATATACTAGCGAGCCGTTCGGGTCTATTAAATTAACGAACTGTGTAAACTGGTCGACATAAATATCAAAAGTGGGAAACACATTAATATGATCCCAGGCTATTCCGCTTAATAAAGCAATGTTAGGGTGATACAAATGGAATTTTGGCCGACGATCGATAGGTGAAGCCAGATACTCATCACCTTCAATCACTGCTACTTTTGCTTCCTTGGTTAATTTTACCATGGTATCAAAACCCTCCAATTGCGCGCCAACCATGAAATCAGTATCCATTTTATTGTAATTAAGTACATGCAAAATCATCGCCGTAATGGTTGTTTTACCATGACTACCTCCAATTACAATTCGTGTTTTATCTTTAGTAGCTTCGTAAATATATTCGGGATAGGAGTATATTTTCAACCCCAATTCTTTAGCGCGTATTAATTCAGGATTATCGGCACGTGCATGCATACCAAGGATTACAGCATCAATATCAGCTGTAATTTTCTCGGGGAACCAACCAATTTGAGAAGGCAACAAGCCTTTTTTAGCTAAACGACTTTTAGAAGGTTCGTTGATTTCATCATCGCTGCCTGAAACAGTAAAACCTTTTTCATGAAGAGCTAAAGCCATGTTATGCATGGCGCTTCCTCCTATGGCAATTAAGTGTACGCGCATAAAATTTATTTACGCTAAGTAAAGCTAAAAGCATAAAAAAAGGGAGCTATCGCTCCCCTTATTTTACACAGTAAAGTGTTTATAGTTACTTCACAATTTTAACGGTATAAGAGCCTGTATTAGCCGCGTTATAAACCGTTTCGTAAATGGAAATATATAACATGCCGCTTGATTTGGCTGTTCCGCTGAATTTAGCACCTGCTTTCAATGTTTCGGTACTGGCATCGCCAATATGATAAACAACATTTCCATAGGAAGGATAAGTAGTTCCGGTTCCTTCTTCAGAAGCAGTTGCAGGGTAAGAAGTACCATTGGTTGCTACATAACTTCCATCCGGTTTGTATTTTTGATTGCTTAAACTTGCCAATGTTACTTCTCCGGTAGCAACAATGGTGAATTTTTGTCCCTGCTTTAAAGTAACACCTGTTTTTAACCAACCTCCATTTTGATTGGAACTAATATGTTTTGTGGCCATTAATTTAAACGTTAACTCTCCTGCTCCGCCGGCACTGATAACAGAAACATCCACACTTTTAATTTTCTCTTTTGGTACACTTAAATTGCCATATTCGGTTTTAACATCCAATTTAGTAAAGGCAAAACTACCACCCATGGTGTATTGTCCGTCGATGGTAACGATATCATCCACCTCAGCGCCTTCTTCTATATTAGCGGAAGAATGTAACTCAGATAATAAATTATCGATGGTAAACTCTCCTGTATACGTTGAATTTTCATTGTAATTTTTAGGATCACTATTGAAATCGGAAACTGCTGAAATCGCTTTTGCACCTAATTTCACGATATCATTATAAGCAGCTTTGCGTGCATCATCATTTGTTGACGTATTCAACACCTTTAATAAACCAAGCGCTTTATCTGCAACTGCTTTATCGCGACCAATACCCACTTTAATGGTACTCACATTAGCAACGGGAATAATTAATTTTCCGTATGAGGTGTTCAGTTCTATATCACCCATCATGGAGGTTCCTGTGATCACATTTCCATCCAATAAATTCAATTTTACCTCAACTGATTTCTGTTGGGCTGTTAAACCAAGGCTTAATAATAAACCTGTCAAAACAATAAGCTTTTTCATATAATTTAATTTTGTTTTTTAATTAAGATGCCTGCGGAACTATAATTCCATATCTAAATTAAATAAATT
>CAYQDP010000031.1:0-13550 GCA_964416235.1 uncultured Flavobacteriaceae bacterium
TTCGTACCATCCTGTTGTTCCAACTACGATGGGTAATTGGGCGTCTAAACATTTGTAAATATTATTGACTACAGAGTGAGGTGTGCTAAATTCAATAGCAACATCTCCCTTTTTTAAATCTTCTTTGGTAATGGTATTGGCATTCGTTTCGTCAACTTTTAAAACGATTTCATGTTTTCTGTCGAGGGCAATTTTTTCTATTTCTTTGCCCATTTTTCCATAGCCTAATAAAACAATACGCATATTACTTGAAGTTTAAATGTATGGCGATGCCGTTTTGGATGCCGCTGTTGTTATTAAATGAATAAAAATTGCTGTACGGTTTAATTTGCAAACTCAAATCATCGCTTACATCAAAAGTGGTTAAGTGCGCGTCCACGTTCGCGTCTAAAATATTGAGCGCATAAAATACGGCACAACCAATTATCCCCAAATCACGGGTTTTGCGGTATTCTGCTTTTAAAGTTTGTAATTGTGTACCACTATAACCGCTGTCGTTTATAGTAGAAGCATCGTTATCGTATTCTGCTTTTAAGTTTTTGCTGAAATAAGAAAAGCGTTCCTGATTCACATAGAACAAATAGCCAAAACCTCCGAGTCCGGCGTAAATGATAGGAACCTTCCAGTATTTCTTGTTGTAAACTTGTCCGGCGCCCGGTAAAACAGCACTCATAATGGTAGCGGTACGTGCTCGGCGATATGTAGAAACACTTTTTTTCTTTTCAACTTTTACCGTGTCTGCTTGCGCATAGGCTTTTTCGGAGATTGAAAGCAGAAAACAAAGACTGAGTATGAAATAGATTAATTTCATTAAACGATATCCTTCACCTGTAAATTTCCTTTAGGATTATCCATTACATTATCTAAATCAACCAATAAACGGTTAATGGTAGCTAATTCCTTTTCGTCTGTTATTGGTAAGGCGTTTACACCTTTCTCATCCAAGCGATCCATAATGAATTTAATGGTGAGTTTAGAATCTGAAATGGCAGGTTGATAAGCAATTTCCTTGTCATTTTCGGTTTTCACTTCTGCCAAAACTTTTGTTTCAACCAATTCATTGATGACATTTCTGGCTAGTCTAACAGGAATATCTAAATTGTTAGCGATTTTAATGGAAGTAAATGGAGCCTTACCATCAGTAAAATTTTTCACTACTCTATTACAAATAATCAAAGCAATTACTCGCTTGTAGCGAACACTGATGTTTTTGATTTCATTTTCTAATTCGTAATGATCTACATTTTGGTTGGCGAATGCGATTTCAGCACCAAACAGAACAATATACCAACTGTATTGTACCCAAATCAGGAAGAGGGGTAATGCGGCAAAACTTCCGTAAATTTTATTGTAATTAGAAGCTCCAATTTGAAAAGTAATGTAAGCCCATTGCAGGATTTCAAATAAAACGGTGGCAATTAAGGCAGCAGGGAAGGCGGCTTTAAATGTTACACGAGTATTTGGTAATACCATGTAAATGAAAGTGAATACACCGGCAAGCATTAAGAAGGCAACTAATTTTAGAATTACCGCTGTGGCTCCCGAAAATAAAAGTGAGTCGGCATTGCTTTGAATCATCACGGTTAAACTTCCGGATAGAATTAAAAAAATCGGAGACACCAACATGATTGTTAAGTAGTCAGTGATTTTGCGGTACCAGGTTCTTCCGGTTTGAATTTCCCAAATATCATTAAAACTGTTTTCGATGTTCATTAACAGAGAAATGATACTCCATAATAATAAAACTGTACCAAATCCTGCAATAATTCCTCCGCTGGTGGTTTGCAAAAGCGAATCGGCATACACAAAAACATTATTTAAAATGGTGGAGTATTCGTTATAATCTTTCAGCATTTGCTGTTTTAAGGTTTGATCAAATCCAAATCCTTTACCAATAGCGAAGATGAGGGCAACAATGGGAACAATGGAAAACAAAGTGTAAAAAGTAAGAGCTGTTGCTTTTATTAAACATTTATCTTCATTAAAGCCTTGAATGGATAAAGAAAAAACACGAAGTTGTTTTACTAAAAATCCCTGACGCTTACTTAATTTGTCTAAACGGATAATCCAAAGTTTTTCGGTTAAAAAACTCCAGCCTTTTTTAATAATGGTTACAACGTTTGCCATTGTATACAAAAATAACAATTAAAGCTCAGCCAGCGCAATTAAAAACTGTTCAATTTTGAGCTTCATTTCCTTCGGACTACAATTGTAGTTGTTGAAGAGGACTGAAAAACAAAGGTCTTTTCCGGCTTTGGTCGTCACATAGCCGCAATAACCGCGGGCACGGTTAATATAACCCGTTTTAGCCCGCATGTTCTTTTCAATGAATGTTCCTTTGCCCACTTGTCGCATACTGCCACTAAATCCGGCTTGAGGAAGAGAATTAAAAAATGGTTTAAAGTTTATGCTGTCGGAATACATTTTTTGAAGTAGGGATGTTTCAAAATGGGTAGTAACTGTATTAGCGCGAGAAAGACCGTTACCATCAACCATAAATAATTCGTCAACGTTTAAGCTCTTCTGTTTCCAGTATTCTTTTACTTTTTCAATCCCGGTGTAAGAACTCCCTTTACCAATGGTTTTTAAAAGCGTTTCGCAAAACAAATTATTACTATAAAGATTGGTATAGAAAACAATTTTTTCGAGTGCCGAAGAATAATGGGTGTGCATGAGGTTTTTTTCTTTCTTCAACATTTCATTCTCTGTGTCGTAATTACTATAAGCACATAACGAAGGTGTTTTTACGCCGGCTTTGATTAGGGATTGTTGCAGAAACTCGGCGCACAAAAGAGCCGGGTCGGGCAGAGTAGCGCGTACTTCCAACTCCGATTTATTTGGAGGAATGGTGCCATTAATGATGCGTTTATTTCCGAAAGGATCTCCGGTAACATAAGCCTCATCTTCTTTTCCTGCTGCTTTTACGTTTGCTATGTGTTCTAATTTTATTGTGCTGTAATTGGGTTTAATTTCTTTTATGCTTGCTTTGGTGCCGGCTTCTCCGCTCTTGAAAATAATTCCGTATAAATTATCATTGAAGGATAATCCGCAAGGTGCCGCGCCAAAATAATTAGTGATGTCTCCCCAAATCCAGTTAGCAGGAATATGTTGCTCGAAGCAAGACGCATCTGCAATTATTTTTCCGTTGAGTTCTTTCAGTCCTTTTTTAACAAGTACTTCTACCCATTTATCGGTTACTTCATTCGTGTCGTTTTTTGATTTAAAATGCTCAGAATTTAAAGTTGGGTCGCCCGAGCCTTTAATGATGATATCACCATTTAATACGCCTGTATTTTTATCAAAGCTTCCGGTGAAATAAATCTTTGTTTCGTAACGATAATATTTTCCTAATATGCCTAATGCCGCTGAAGTGGTAACTACTTTTAATGTACTGGCAGGAATGACGGAAGTATGGGCGTTTAATTCTTTTAAGAGCGTACCTTCCTTAGCGTCCATTACACAAAAAGAGTGTGTGCCGTTGATTAAATCTTTATCGGTATTCCAACCAATAACAACATCATCAATTTTGTTCTGAGTATAGAAACTTAGTGGAATGAATATTAAAAATAGAATTAACCGCATATATGAAATCCATAGCAAAGCTAATTCAGATTTGTAAGAAGAAAAATTAAATAGCAATAAGTTGTATAAAGAGTTATTAAGAGTTTTATTTCTTTGTGTTGAAATTCTCCTTTTTTATAGACTGACCTTTTTCGTCATAATAAGTCCATTCTCCTTCTTTGATGTATTCTTTTGTTTCTGGTTTATACATCAGAAAGCCTTCTTCTTTTATTTTACCGTTTTCGTAAAATTCTTTGGCTTCGTATTTTTTAATTTTTTTATCTATGAGTGTCAACTCACTTGCAGGAAAGCCGTTTTCGTAAAAATATTTTCTCTTAAAAATAAATTGTACTTCTTTATCTTTTTCTACAATGCTTTCCGGACTTCCATTCTGAAAATAGGTGTATTCATTTTGTGGTTGTCCGTTATAATACAAAATTTCCTTCTGCACTTTCCCGTTAGGATAATAAATGTCAAACGAAGAGCGGGCAGGGTCGGAGTTCACAAAGCTTCTTTCAATCTGACCGTTCTCATAAAAATTTTTAAATACTTTTATTTGTCCGTCAACATAAAATCCTTTATGTAAAATTTTTCCGCTTGAATAATAATCTTCCTGCCAACCTTGTAAGTTGTATCCTGCTTTATTGTAACGAATGGAATCACCTCCAATGGTTGGAATTAATTTGTTATACATTTTAATTCCACCATTAGGGTCAAAAGCATCATCTTGTGTGTAACGTTTTAATTGAGGCACCTGATCGGCAAAGCGCTGCGCCAGGGATGCACTACACCAAATCAAACTGAATATTAAAATTAATTGCCTCATTTATCTTTTACCTCAGCAAAAACCGTGCTGATTTTTTTAATGTATTCCCATATCAGCCAGGTAACGTTCAGCATCTAAAGCTCCCATACATCCGCTTCCTGCAGCAGTTACAGCCTGACGGTATACTTTATCCTGTGCATCGCCAACGGCAAACACACCTTTTATATTTGTTTTGCTGGTGCCCGGTATTGTTTTAATATAACCTTGATCATCTAAATCTAACCACTCTTTAAAAATGTCGGTGTTCGGATGATGACCAATAGCCACAAAGAAACCTGTTACATCTAACTGGCGTGTTTCACCGGTTTTGGTGTTTTTAATACGAGCTCCGGATACACCTTTTTCACCTAAAATATCTTCCGTTTCAGAGTTAAATAACACTTCAATGTTTGGTGTGTTAAGTACACGTGCTTGCATGGCTTTACTAGCACGCATTTCTCCTTTACGAACAATCATGTATACTTTTTTACAGAGCTTTGCTAAATAAGTTGCCTCTTCAGCAGCTGTATCTCCGGCACCAACAATAGCTACGTCTTGTCCTTTAAAGAAAAATCCGTCGCACACCGCACATGCAGAAACGCCAAATCCGTTTAAACGTTGTTCGTTTGGTAATCCCAGCCATTTTGCTGATGCACCTGTGGCAATAATTACAGTGTGAGCTTGAAGTTCGGTTGTTTCATCTACCCATACTTTATGTACGGGGCCGGTAAAATCAACTTTATTTACATAACCAAAACGGATATCTGTACCAAAACGCTCGGCTTGTTTCTTAAAATCTTCCATCATTTCCGGACCATGAGTTCCTTCAGGATATCCCGGAAAATTTTCTACTTCAGTAGTTGTGGTTAATTGTCCACCCGGTTGCATTCCTGTATACATAACAGGTTTTAAATCTGCACGTGCAGCATAAATTCCGGCAGTATATCCGGCAGGACCTGAGCCAATAATTAGGCATCTTAAAATATTAGAATCTGACATAAATAATAGGGCAATAAATTAGAAATAATAACAAAGTTACAGCAAGAATTGTTCTCGCCACATAATTTTAATCATTTTTATCAAACAAAACGTGTAGATAAGGAAGGTCTTAAGCCTGTTTTTGCAAGATGATAACTGCCCATTCGTTTTTATGTTCTTGTTTATACAACTTTAACAAATGATTTGAGGCTAAGGCTATTAATTCTTCACAATCGGTTTTAAAAAAGCCGCTTAAAAAAAGAAAACCTCCGGGTTTAAGCGTAAGAGCGATTTTAGGAATATAAGATTTGAGTACATTTTTATTGATGTTGGCCAAAACAATATCGTATTGATTGGTTGGAGAGAACAAATCATTATCTCCTTTTACAATTTTTATTTCAGGGCAAGAGTTAGTGCTACAGTTTTCAAGTGCGTTTTCAACGGACCAATCATCAATGTCGTTGCCAACAATTTTAGTTGCGCCCAACTTGGATGCAAGAATGGCTAATACACCGGTGCCGCAACCCATATCAAACACCTGTTTGTTTTTGAAGTCAAAATCGAGCATGTTTTTACACACTAGCCAAGTAGTATCGTGATGCCCGGTTCCAAAACTCATTTTAGGCATAATGACGATGTCGTATTTTGGATGCTTGCTTAATTGATGAAATGGCGCACGAATGACACAATCATCACTTACAATAACGGGTTTGAAATTCTTTTCCCACTCTTCATTCCAGTTGACTTGTTCGATTTTTTTTGACTCGAAAGTGTAATTGAAATCGTTGAAAATTAATTCTGATAAATCGAGTGTTGAATTTTCCTCTTCAGGAATGTAAGCGATGAATCCTGTTTCATTAGTTTCAAAACTTTCGAAGCCATAATCAGCCAACAATGCAATGAGAATATCTGAACCGGGTTCAGGAGGGTTAACCGTAAAATTATATTGAAAATAATTCATTAAACAGAGGCGATAATTTTGCAGAAATCTTCAGCTTTCAAAGAGGCACCGCCAATTAATCCTCCATCAATATCTGTACAAGCGAACAATTCTTTTGCGTTACTTGCGTTACAACTACCGCCATAAAGGATACTACAGTTATCAGCGATGGTTTTTCCAAACAAATCAGCAATGCAGGTGCGAATAAACGCGTGCATTTCCTGTGCTTGCTTCGGAGTTGCCGTTTCACCTGTTCCAATAGCCCAAACGGGTTCGTAGGCGATGATGATGTTTTTTATTTGGTCACTATTTAAAGTTCCAAGAGCTTCATTTATTTGAGTTTTTACAATGTCAAAATGCGTATTGTTTTTTCTTTGCTCTAAAGTTTCACCAATGCAATAAACCGGTTTTATAGTCTGCGCTAATGCCTGAATTATTTTTTTGGAACAAAGCTCATTTGTTTCCTTAAAATATTGTCTGCGTTCTGAATGTCCAACCAACACATACGAACAACCAATAGAACTCAGCATAGAAGCGGAAACTTCCCCCGTAAAGGCTCCTGAATTCTGTTCACTGCAATTTTGTGCACCAACAAAAAAATCATTTTTTCCTTTAATCAAATCGGATACTGTGTGTATAAACGGAAAAGCCGGAAAGAAAATTTTAATGCTGTTGTTTTGAGATGCAGAATTTAAAACCTCCTGTGTAAGCGACACAGCTTCACTCAGGTTTTTATTCATTTTCCAATTACCTGCAATAATTTTTGTTCTTCCCATGAGATTATTTAATTCTTACACGAGGGTCGAGGATACCGTAGGCGATATCCACTAAAATATTAATGAATACGAAAATGGTTGCGAAAATTAATGTTGCACCCATAACTACCGGTAAATCGTTTTTAGTTAAAGCTTCGAATACTTCATATCCAATACCTTTCCAGCTAAAAATAAATTCAACGAATACTGCACCGGCCATTAATCCTGCAAACCAACCTGAGATGGCAGTAACCACAGGATTTAATGCGTTTTTTAAAGCATGTTTTATAATGATTGCATAAAAACTTAATCCCTTTGCTTTTGCTGTACGGATATAATCTTGAGACATAACATCCAATAAAGAACTGCGCATTAACTGAACAACAATGGCAAGCGGACGAATACCAAGTGTGATGGAAGGAAGAATTAAGTTTTTCAATTCAAGAACTTCACCATTCCAAACATCGATATCGTATAAACTTCCGGTTGGTGAAAGACCGGTATATTCGGTTAACACATAACCAAACAACCAGGCAATGATAAGTCCAACGAAGAAAGAAGGCGCTGCCATTCCTAACACTGATAAAACGAGTGAGAGTTTATCGTAAAAAGTATTGCGTTTTACAGCGGCTAAAACCCCTAAAAAAATGCCAATTATAGAGGCGATTACAATAGAGGTAAAGGCTAAAACTGCGGTTTCGGGTAAGGTCTCAATGATAATATCCGAAACAGGTCGCTTGGTGATATATGAACGACGTAAAAAGGGAATTTTAAGTACTATTACTTTTGATTCACTTACCTGAAAAAGAGGAATCCAACTGTATTTTTGAGGATTAAGGTACCAATGACTTTCGGTATCCTTGAAATCGTGGAAAGAAACAACAAATAAGTCGTTAAGGTACAGAGCATATTGCTCCATAATGGGAAGGTTAGTGCCTAAGTCACGATGGATCGCCTCAACAGCTTCTTTATTAGCGCGCTGTCCCAACATAATGGATGCGGGGTCGCCGGGCAATACATTAAACAGGAAGAAAACGGTGGTAATAACACCTAAGAGAACCACTATACCGTAAAATACCTTTTTGGCTATAAATTTTAACACAAATTCCTGTTTTGAACAAACTGCTAAATAAATAAATATATTTATGATTTAAAACTGTTTTTAGATAAAGTTTAACTTTGTACAAACGAGTTTTTGAGTAAAAAACGTACATATTTTAGTTTTCTATACGCATTTGTCATTTGTTCTCAATTATTTTCCCAAAAAGTGGGCTTAGTTTTGAGTGGAGGCGGTTCAAGCGGTATTGCACATATTGGTGTAATTAAGGCCCTTGAAGAAAACAATATTCCGATTGATTATATTACCGGTACTTCCATTGGAAGTTTAATTGGTGCTTATTACGCTGCAGGGTATAGTCCGGCAGAAATGGAGCAAATTGTAAAGAGTGAATTTTTTTCGCAAGTAACAAGAGGCGATATGCCTGCAAAATATAATTATCATTTCAAGAAAAACGGTGAAAACGCATCTTGGATTCGATTAAAACTATCCTTAAACACAAATTTGATAAATAACCTTCCTACCAATGTAATCAATTCTATTCCTATTGATTTTTATTTAATGGAAGCTTTTTCGGGAGCAAATGCTTTAGCCAATAATAATTTCGACAGCTTGTTGGTTCCCTACCGTTGTGTTGCTTCCGATGTTGAAAATAAATCCACGGTTATTTTTAAGAATGGTGATTTATCGAGTTCTGTAAGAGCCAGCATGAGTTATCCGTTTTATTTGCGACCAATTGAGGTGGGTGGTAAATTATTATTTGACGGAGGTTTGTATAATAATTTTCCTACCGATGTGATGTATGATGAGTTTTATCCTGATTTCATCATTGGTTCTTCAGTAGCGGAACGTTCAGCACATCCCGACGATGATAATTTGTATTTGCAATTACGTCATTTATTGATGAAACAAACCAATTTTGATCCTGTTTGTGAAAACGGAATTTTAATTGAGCCGTGGAGCAATGTGAATACGTTCAGTTTTGATGAGATTGACCGATTAATCGATAGCGGATATGTAAGCACATTACGTATGCTTCCCCTAATAAGACAACATGTGGAAAGAGTAACCAATAAGGAAGAGTTAAACGCGAAGAGAAAACGTTTCAAATCCGCAGCTTCTGCCGAAAACATTACTTTTAATCAGGTAGAAATTTCGGGAGTAAAAAAGCCGGCACAGAATTTTATCCGTAAGAGTATCATTCACAAAAACCGTCCGTTTACTTTAGCTCAACTTAAAAAGCAATACTTCAGATTAACCAGCGATGATAAAATAAAATCTGTTTATCCGGTTGCGGAAAAAGACCAACCGAGCGGATATTATAAATTGAAATTATTAGCGAAAAAGGAAAAGAGTTTCTATTTGGATGTTGGTGGAAATGTGTCTAACCGTCCGATAAGTGAGGCTTTTTTAGCGGCACAATATAATTACTTGGGTAATATCGGCTTCACAGCTTATGCCAATGGTTATTATGGTAAATTGCACAGTAGCGGACATGGTAAATTAAGGTTCGATTTTCCCGGGAAGATTCCTTATTATATTGAACCTACTATTACCTATTCGCGATGGGATTATTATAGGAGCAGCGCTTTGTTTTACGATTTTTTAAAACCGGCCTACCTATTACAGGAAGATGTTTTTGGTGAGCTTAATGTAGGATTTCCTCTCGGCAATATGTCAACAGCTATTATTTCCGGTGGAGTTGCTGAGTGGGGTACCAAATATTATCAAACCGATAATTTCACCAAATTGGATACTGCAGATGCATCGTATTTTGGTTTTGCATTCGGACAGTTATCCTATGAATTAAACACATTAAACAGAAAGCAATACGCAACTGATGGCACACGTTTGTGTTTTAAAGCAAAATATGTGAGTGGTTCTGAGAGTTATTATCCCGGAACAACTTCCATTGATTCTTTAAAGTCCATTAATTATCCGTATCATCATTGGTTAACCCTTAAATTAACATTCGATAGTTACATTCGTACCATTAAGCGTTTTAAAATTGGTGTTTTTGCAGAGGGAGTTTACTCCACGCAAACATTCTTTACAAATTACACATCCAGTATATTATCCGCGCCGGCATTTAATCCAACATTGGAAAGTCAAACTTTATTCATTCCTGCTTACCGGGCCCATCAATATGTTGCCGGAGGTCTAAAAACCGTTACCACACCGTTTAAAAACTTTGATATAAGGCTTGAAGGATATTTGTTTCAACCTATTAATACAATTACCTCCACACCAAAACAAACAGCGCAATATTCGTTGCCATTATTGTATCGTAATTTCATTGGTACCTTTGCTTTAGTTTACAATACTCCCGTTGGCCCTTTAAGTGTTGGTGTAAACTATTACGATAAGAATGAAAACAGTTTCTCATTCTTCTTTCATTTCGGATATATTATCTTTAATAAAAAGTCGATCGACTAAAAATAAAAAAGCCGCGAAGATTTTCTCGCGGCTTTTAACTTGTTATACAAAAATTAAGCGACTACTTTGCCTAATACCTTTGCCATTGTTTTACCAATTTCAGCAGGTGATTCGCAAACGTGTAAGCCACATTCTTTCATGATAGCCATTTTTGCTTGAGCGGTATCATCTTTTCCGCCAACAATTGCACCGGCATGTCCCATTGTGCGTCCTTTAGGAGCAGTTTGACCTGCGATGAAACCAACAACCGGCTTTTTGTTACCATTTGCTTTAATCCAACGCGCCGCGTCAGCTTCGTAAGTTCCACCAATTTCACCAATCATAATGATACCTTCAGTTTCAGGATCGTTCATTAATAATTCAACAGCTTCCTTGGTTGTTGTTCCGATGATTGGGTCGCCGCCAATTCCGATAGCAGTAGTTACACCTAATCCGGCTTTTGCAACTTGATCAGCAGCTTCATAGGTTAAAGTACCGGATTTAGAAACAATTCCGATTTTGCCTTTTTTGAAAACAAATCCGGGCATAATTCCAACCTTCGCTTCTCCTGCAGTGATAACACCAGGACAGTTAGGGCCAATTAAACGACAATCTTTTCCTTTTAAATATTCTTTAGTGTAAATCATGTCTTTTACAGGAATACCTTCAGTAATACAAATGATTACTTTGATACCTGCATCAGCAGCCTCCATAATTGCATCGGCAGCAAAAGCAGCTGGAACAAAAATGATAGAAACATCAGCACCGGTATTCTTTACCGCATCTGCAACCGTATTAAATACCGGACGATCCAAATGTTTGGTACCACCCTTGCCTGGCGTTACGCCACCTACAACGTTTGTACCATATTCAATCATTTGTGTAGCGTGGAAAGTTCCTTCGCCACCGGTAAAACCCTGAACAATGATTTTTGAATTTTTATTTACTAGAACTGACATAAAATATGTTTTAAAAGAGGGCTAAATATAAGATTTATTTTTGGATTCTTAGTTTTTGTCGCCACCAAAATAAAGCGATTCGATAGCATCAGCATTGAAAGCAACATCATAAACAACTTCATTTAAAATGGTTTCATTTGTAAATTCAATTGGCTGTACTGCTTGAACTATAACTGTCTCACAAGGAGAACCATCGGCGCGTTTATCTGTTGTAACAGTTACAGCAGAATAAGTTCCGTAACCACCTTCTTTTAACAATTTGTAAAGGTTTAAATTTTGTGTGAATTCACCACAACGGCTGTTCATGTAAACTACATCCTTACCGAAATAGCGACCCTGAATCACCCAAACGTACACAAACTGATAACGGAAAGTCCCATCCTTCATTTTAATGGCAACATCCATTCTGAATACACCGGGAGAAATTTCGTCTACCTTGTAGTTCCAACGCGCCGCAATATTCGACACAGCTACTTTTAAATCAAACATAATTGTAATTTTTAATGGTTTAAGACGTAAAAATAAAAAATCAGGAAATAAACAATCAATTGGTTAATAAATAGTTTAAAACTTTAAATCCTACCCTAATTTTAGCTATATTTATACTTTGAAACTACTATGGAATACAACACCCAACAGCCCAAGATGATAATCCCCGAATATGGCAGAAATATTCAGGGAATGATAGAGTATTGCTGTTCTATCAAAGACCGTGATGAAAGAAATTTGTGCGCTCGTGCTATCATTCAGGTCATGGGTCAATTGAACCCGCATTTACGTGACGTGGCTGATTTTACCCACAAGCTATGGGATCATCTTTTTATTATCTCAGAATTTAAATTGGATGTAGATTCTCCTTATCCGAAACCATCACCTGAAACATTTAAAGAAAAGCCTGAGCGTTTGACTTATCCGAGCGGAAAAATCCGTTATAAACATTATGGAAAATCCATCGAAAAAATCATTGAGCAAGCAAAAAAATTAAAGGATGGTCCGGAGAAGGATGAATTAACCCGTCACATTGCCAATCATCTTAAAAAATCTTACCTCAATTGGAATAAAGACTCGATAACAGATGATGTTATATTTAAAAATCTCCAGGAGTTATCCGGCGGTGAGTTAAAAATGGATGAATCAGCGGTATTGAGTTCTCATCAGGAATTAAGAGGAAATAATAACAATAACAAACCTCGTCACAAATTCCAAAATAATAAGCATAAGCATAAACACAATAAACATCATCGCAAACATTAATCTCATTTCCCCATACTATGGCCATTTTTGAAGTTACCGGAGGCAAACAATTAAAAGGAGATATCATTCCGCAAGGAGCTAAAAACGAGGCGCTGCAAATCATATGCGCTGTTTTATTAACCAACGAAAAAGTTACAATCAGTAATATACCTGATATCGTAGATATTAATAAGTTAATTGATTTACTACGGGATTTAGGAGTAAAAATTGAGAAAACCGGACATGAAGAATATACTTTTCAGGCCGATGAGGTGAAAGTTGATTATCTGGTTTCTCCTGAATTCAAGAAGAAGGGTGGGGGATTACGCGGTTCAGTTATGATTATTGGTCCGATGTTAGCTCGCTTCGGCAGAGCCTACATGCCAAAACCGGGCGGTGATAAAATTGGCCGTCGTCGTATGGATACTCATTTCTTGGGCTTCCAAAATTTAGGAGCACAATTTGATTACGACGGACATGATGAAATGTTTAAAGTGCACGCAGATAAGTTGAAGGGCACTTATATGTTGTTAGACGAAGCTTCTGTTACAGGAACTGCTAATATCATCATGGCAGCAGTTTTAGCAGAAGGAACAACAACAATATATAACGCGGCATGCGAACCGTATATCCAGCAATTGTGTAAAATGCTGGTGAGTATGGGGGCGAAAATCAGTGGTATCGGTTCTAATTTATTAAACATAGAAGGTGTAACCTCATTGAAAGGAACAAAACATCGTTTGTTGCCGGATATGATTGAAATTGGTTCATTCATTGGCTTAGCGGCCATGACACAATCGGAAATTACCATTAAAAATGTTTCTTACGATAATTTAGGTTGTATTCC
>CAYQDP010000032.1:0-13384 GCA_964416235.1 uncultured Flavobacteriaceae bacterium
AATTCCCATTCCGGAAACCTCAACAATTTCGTTATTCTCATTATGTATTGGGTGAAGATAGATTTGGCGGTATTTTACATCGCCTTTCTGATTATTTCTTTCTGTGATAAATTCTACAACCTTACCATTAAAAGCCTCTTTATATTTAAGGTTCCAAAACTCGCGCAAATTTTCCTTTTTATCGTTCTTAGAAAACTCAAAGACCTTCCCTAATTCGGGATATTTTTTATGATTAGAATAAAGTGTATCGCTAAAATTTCGATTGAAAGAAGTGTATTTAAACTCTTTGTCAACGGTCCACATAATGTGTGTGCCGCTTTCAAAAATTGCTTTTAGTTTTGAAGCCTTCTCTATATTTTCCTTTTCAAACTTTTTGCTTTCAGTAATGTCGCGCGCCAAACATGCTATCTCCACCACTTTTCCTTTTTCATCTTTAATAGGGCTTAAAAACACCTCTCTAAAAACCTCTTCGCCCTTATTGTTTTTGTCGTGCCGCTCAAATACTACATACTCACCATTAAGAACTTTTTTATACCGTGGGTGCCAGAGCGATTTATTTTCCTCTTTAAATTTACCAGGTATAAAATCAAACGCTTGTTTACCTAATATTGGACTTATACCGTACTTGATCTTAAATGTGTTCTTATAATTACTATTAAAATAAGTCAATTCATATTTTGGATTAACGGTCCAAACTAAATGTGAGCTACTTTCAAAAATAGCAGTTAGTTTCCCGGCTTGCAGTGTTAAGTCCAGCTCATGCTCTTTTAGTTTCTGTTCAACTTTCTTCCTAAGTTCTATTTCCTTGATAAGGCTTTTGTTATGCTCCTCTGCTATCTCTGCGCGCAACCTCTCCTTTTCAAAAATCTCTTTTTGCGAAACGTCTTGTATTATAGTCAATACAGAATCAACTCCATTGTATTTTACAGGAACTGATCTTAATTCAATGTTAATTGTTTCCCTTTTATTATTAATAATTTTATATGGCTTAAAGCCAAGTTCCTTTCCTTTCAACACTTGCTTTACCCTATCAAGTGCAGGTTCACGCTGTTCTGGAATTATATAATTAATCAGGTTTTTACCAAGCACATCCTTCTCGCTTTTGGCCTTCAAAATTTTCAAAAGCTCTTTATTGCACATCCGACAAATACCTTGGTCGTGAATAACGAATGCCATTGGCGACTCATTTAATAATTGATGATAGTCGCTCCACTTTTGATTTAATTCCGCCTCCTTCTCTTTTAATTCTGTAATGTTTCTTACAACGCCAAATAGAAATTTAATCTTTCCTTTTTCATCCATTATAGGAGAAACATTATCTTCCATCCATACCGTTTTTCCATCCGCGGCCTTTACTTGATATACCACGCTCTTTGCTTTAAAAGCGTTACGTTTTTGTTGGGAAGCTGCAATTACTTCGTGCTTCTTAAGATCATTGCTTTGTCCAATAGTTCTTTTATTAATAAAAAAAGCGTCTTTGTAGAAAACATCAGTGTCATAACCCAGCACGTTCTTTACAGATGGGCTTATATAAATATATTTTGGGGTAGGGTGGTAAGTGAAAAAATAAATTATCTCTCTTGCGTTGGTAGAAATTAAATTGAATTTTTCATTCGCATTAATAAGCTCGTTTTGGGTTTTTTTAAATTCCGTTACATCACGACTAATTCCGATTATTGAAACAATGTTTCCTTTTAAATCTTTTATTGGCGTGTAGACGGTCTCCAGCCAAACTGTAGTCTTGTTTTTCCTAAAAAAACGGATGGTATTTGCGCTTTGTTTAGACTTAATAAACTTATTTAAGTCGTTTAATGAAAAAATAAATTTTCCTTTGTCTTCCGGATGAATGACTTTCGCGTAAAATTTCGGATCGCCTATAAATTCACTTTTCTTATACCCTAAAATATCATGTAACGAATCGCTAATAAAAGTAAAATGTGGTTTGGGATGAAAATCAAACTTGAAAAAAATATCATTCGCGTGACGATTAATTTGATTAAATAACTCTGTTGTTTTAATTAATTCCTCTTCTCTTTGCTTGCGATTTGTTATTTCAAGAACGATAGTTTGAATAGCCGGCTTACCATTAAATAATATTCTGTTAGAGCGCGACTCAATGTCACAAATGTTTCCCTTAGGAGTTTTAATGGTGAAATCAATTCTGTCGAAAGGTTTACCACTGAGTATTTTTTCGTTGTTTTTTTTAATCTTTTCGTGAAATACCGGCAATAAAAACTCAAATATGCTTCTCTTCTTTTTTAAGAATTCGTTTGGGTTTTTCACTCCAATGATTTCAAATCCCGCTTTATTAATGTAATAAATTTGTTCATTATCAAAAATAATTATGGCTACCGGTAAATTATCAAGAGTTTCGGTACTTACATTTGGAGTATCAGTTAGCTTAGTCACCTTGTTGCTTATTATTTTCCTGGGGTTTGTTTTTAATAGCCGTTGAGTAATCTCTCAGGCTTTCTTCATAAGTAGGTTTAATTTTAATGCCTTGTAATTTTACTTCTATATCGTTTTCGTAGGTAATAGTTAAATAATTATGTCCGTTTTCGTCATAAAACTTCCAGTCTCCTTGCTTTAAACCTCCGGCGTAACTACCATAAAACATTTTCAATCCATTTTCATAATACCAAATATGTAAACCTTCAGGATCGCCATTAATAAAACGGCCTTCAAACCGCGGCTTTCCTTTTGGCATATAATAACTTCTCCATAAGCTGTCTTGCTTATCTAAAGTATACTTGCCTATTTCTTTGTATTCCGGAGTTTCATATACCCATAGGCCTTCCTTCATGTTGTCAATATATTCGCCCTTCGTTAATATTTTACCGTCTTCAGAATAATCTACCATAGTTCCTTCACGTTTTCCATTTACGTAAGTTTCCTCGCGCATTAAGGCTTCGTTTTCATAATACCACCTCCAAATTCCTTTAGGTCTTCCTTTTTTATCGTACACACCCTTCTGTTCTATCTTTCCGTTAGGATAATAAAAAATCCATTCATTGATGCGATTATCATTGGCGTATAAACCTTTTGCTTTAAACTCACCAGTATTGTGATACTCCATCCATATTCCAATCTTATTTCTTAAACTATCCACGGGACCTCTTTCAATAACAATTCCTTCGTTGTAAGTAATTGCGGAATCAGGAACAGGAATATTTCTACATACCCATTTTTTTATCCATACATCTGTTGAATCATCGCGCTTATATAAAAGTGAATCGCATTGAAATTTCTTCTTATATTTATAGTGTGTTCCAACGGCATAACCATTCGCATAAGGACCTTCATATTTTAAAACACCATCCTCGAAATAATCTTTATAAATTTCGAGTACAGCTAATTCAGGAGCGTTTAATATTTGTTTACCTAAATTAAATTTTTCTGTTTTTTTTAAATTTCCTTTTTCATCGTATTGCTTTACATAACCATCCAGTAAATTATCATTGTAACGCTCTTCTTTTTTTACTGAACCATCTGTATAAAATTCTTTCCAAATACCTTGCTTATTCCCCTCTACATCTTTTCTGTTTACGCGTTCAGCACTTTGTAAAATTCCGTTTTTGTATTTATAAATAGCAATCACCAATGAATCTTCCGATAATTCATAAGAAGTACCATCAGGTTTACCATTTACATACGGTGTAGTTTGCTTTGTTTTTCCTGAAATATAATATGTTTTAGAAAGTCCTTGTTTAATATCATTTACATATATCTCGCGCGAAATAATTTTTTCTGCTGTATCATAATTACAAACAAAGCCATCTTTTTTACCTTCTTTATAATTAATGGTTTTAGTTAACCTGCCATTCTCTGAATAAAATTTCCAGATGCTATCTAATTGAAAGTTCTTACGATTACCTTCAATTTTCATTTTACCGTTACGATGATAATTTTTCCAATAACCGTCCGGCTTACCATCTTTCATGAAACCTTCAGATGATAAAGCACCATTATCGTAATAAAATTTATTATAACCGTTAGGATTGGTAGTTTGAGCATATAAACCACCAAAAATGTTACTTAGAATAAAAATGGTAACTAAAATATGTCGCTTTATAAGTACCACAACTTTATCCTTTAAATATACTGTTTATAAGCCAAATTTGGCAGATAATTCCAACATTTTTAAGATTGGTTTTTTAGCGGCTTCAATCAGCTTTTCATCCATCTTTAACTCAGGCTCACCGTATTTTAACGCTATGTAGATTTTCTCCAATGTATTTAATTTCATATGCGGACAATCATTGCAAGCACAGTTATTGTTTGGAGGAGCCGGAATAAAAGTTTTAGCCGGACTTGCTTTTTGCATTTGATGCAAAATACCGGTTTCAGTAGCCACTATAAATTCATTACAATCTGATTTTTTACTGTAGTTTAAAAGTGCAGTTGTACTTCCAATATAATCTGCTTTTTCTAAAATAGCAGCTTCACATTCTGGATGTGCAATTAACTGTGCATTGGGATGGTTTGCTTTTAGTTTTGTAATTTTCTCCAATGAAAAAATTTCATGTACCTGACACGCTCCATCCCACAATACCATATTTCGCCCTGTTTTTTTATTGATATAGGCTCCTAAATTTTTATCAGGTGCAAAAATTATTTTCTGATCGGCCGGTAAACTTTCTACGATCTGAACTGCGTTACTGCTCGTACAAATAATATCACTTAATACTTTAATTTCTGCAGTACAGTTAATATAAGTTATTACAATATGGCCTGGATGCTGCTTTTTAAACGCCTCAAATGGTATTGGAGGACAACTATCGGCCAAGGAACAACCCGCCTTTAAATCGGGAATTAAAACAGTTTTAGAAGGATTTAAAATTTTAGCGGTTTCCGCCATGAAATGAACCCCGGCAAATAAGATAACATCCGCAGTACTTTTTTGAGCTTGCTGTGCCAAACCTAAACTATCGCCAATATAGTCGGCAATATCTTGTATGTCAGCATCTTGATAGTAGTGCGCAAGAATAACCGCGTTTTTCGCTTTCTTAAGATGGGCAATTTCTTCAAACAAATCAAGAGCCGGATCAATTTTTTTTTCGAGGTAACCTTTTTCTAAAAGTTCTTTATACATATATATAATCTTTAATTAAATAAATTATGTATTATTATTATAAGGTGTTAGTTCTGTTAAAAGTTAAACGTTTAAAATTTGCATTTATAGGTTATTAAACACCATTAACAAGCTATTAACAAAGATACAACTTTAAAGTATTGATATTCAAACTGAGCTTAGTTGATTAACATCAGTTAATACTATTTAACTTTAATAAGTTTTAGAAAAAACAATAAAATATAGGGCTCAAAACCACACAACAATTACTTCAAACAATTTGTTTTTTTATTTGGAAAGTTAGAAACACAAGCTGTATATAAACTTTCGGCAACATTCCATTAACTTTTTGTTTTTATTTTCTTAACCGTTAAAAAACATTTCAACACGTATACACTTCATGTTTGTTAGTTTTTTAATGCTTACAATCAACCCTATAAGTTATTAGTGTTAATTAACGTGGATTACTAATTACCAACAAAGTGTATTTTTGTTTACATATATTTATTATAAAAACATGAAAATTTCAATAGGCAGCGACCACGCGGGATTTGATTTAAAATCTGAATTAATTAAATACCTGGGCTCAAAAGGTATTCAGGTTATTGATAAGGGTTGTTATAGTAATGAACGCGCTGATTATCCTGATCATGGACACGCTGTTGCGAATTCTGTTTCTTCCGGTGAAAGTAATTTCGGAATTGTAATTTGTGGCAGCGGAAACGGAATTAATATGAGTGTAAATAAACATAAGGGCATTAGAAGCGCCCTTTGTTGGATGCCTGAAATCGCCGCTCTTGCGAAACAACATAACAACGCTAATGTAATTGCACTTCCTGCGCGTTATTTAAATACCAATGAGGCGGCTGATTGTGTAGATGCCTTTATGAATGCCGAATTTGAAGGCGGTCGTCACCAGGGAAGAATTGATAAAATTGATGTTTGCTAAATTTATACGAAATGAAAAAAATAATTTTAATACTCGCTCTAATTTCTCCTGCAATTTTGTTTTCACAAAAAGGATCGATGTTTCCCGATATTTCAGGAAAAACACTTAACGATAAATACATCGGCCTCCCAATAAAAAACAATAAAAGTACCGTGGTGGGAATTGCATATAACCGCGCTGCAGAGGAGGAATTAAAAAAATGGTTGAACCCTCTTTACAACACTTTTATTACTAAGCCCGGCGAAAACAAAACTTTTGATGTAGCGGAAATTTATGATGTTAACTTTGTGTTTATTCCTATGATAGCTGGATTCAAAAAAGTAGCGGAAGATTTTAAAAACAGTACCGATAAAGAATTTTGGCCTTATATTATGGATACTGAAAAAACAGACATAAAAGGATTAAAAGAAAAATTAGGAGTGAAGGATGATAAAATTCCATACTTCTATGTATTAGATAAAAGCGGAAAAATTTTAGAAAGCGTAAGCGGTAAGTTTACAGAAGAGAAAATGGATAAGCTGGAAGAGGCTGCTGAATAGTTAGCGCACTATCACTAGTTTTTTATAATAATTTTTTGTTGGGGTTTCTACGGATAAAAAATAAACTCCCTCAGACAAATCACCCGTATTTATCGGAATCGATTTTAATCCCGGACCAAATTCTTGTTGTTTAATTAAAACAAAAGACTTTCCATCCGTTGAGAATAAACTAACGGAAAGCGGCGTAGTTTGTTTTAAATTCATTTCAAGTGTAAATTGATTTTTTATCGGATTTGGAAAAGCGCGCAACGCAATGCTAGTATTCTCCAACTCATTTACTCCGGTAAAACCTTTTATATGAAAAGTATCTGCTACACAATTATACATGTCGTGTACCCAAATAGTAGTGTCGCCACTCACTTGAATCACATGGTTTCTTAAAGTGTCGCTACTATTACTCCATACATAATTACCGGGCCAAGATGCAGTGAGTGTTGCGTTTTGGCCTGTAGTTAAAGTATAGGTAAAAACTTTACCCGCATTTTTCATCACTGTAAAATTATCGCGAACAACACCATCGGCACATAAAAATTTAAAATCAACACGGTTATCATTCACATCCATTATTAATGAGCCACCATTTGATGCATCCGAAAAACACATGGCGTCATGCGGGAAACTTGTTTGTTGTCCACCCAACGATCCTGCAGATCCGGCAACGATATAAACAGTTCCTTTATTGGAATTGTTTTTAATATACGGACAAGAATTAACGCTGCCGTTATAGAGCGCGCTCGAAGAGCTTAAATGGTGTTGTGAGGCATTAAATGAATTTTCATAACCAAAGTGACCTTTCATTAATTTACTTCTTTCATACGAATGACTGTGTCCGCAAAAAACAAAATCAACACTGTAACGCTCTAGAATTCTTAAAACATTTTTTCGTATACTGTCTAATTCCCCTTCTGTATCGGAATTATGCGAACCCATGGTGTAGGGTGGGTGATGCCAATAAGCAACAACCCAAGGCAATGAGTTTGCGGCTAAGTCTTGTTTTAACCAGGTTATTTGCGGACCCAGCGTATCGTATAGGCGATATTGATTAAATTCATGTCCATAGGAATCTAAAGAAACGAAATGTACATTTCCATAATTGTATGAATAAAAAGCTTCGGTGCCAGACCATACACCGCCCGCTTCGCCGCCAGAGGGTAAATTAAATATTTTATAATACGAGATATCATGGTTGTTTTGTGAAACAAGCGCGTTGGCATAATCGTGGTTTCCGGGCGATGGCCAAAGAACCGCGTGTTTCATTACGTCGCTTTGGTAAGCATTAAAAAATTTTGCATTAAACTCCGAGTCTAATACATTATCATAATCATAGTCACCCAGCAAAAGCCATCCGTCGGTAAGGCGATTACCGTTATATTGTAAATATTTATTTTTAACATCTAGTTGATTAACTGAACCGTTTCCGCAGTCGCCGGTAATCCAGAAACGATAATTTCCGGGAGTTCCGTGTGTGGGAGAGGTCACAAAATAATTAGTAGTATCACCTTGAAGTGTAAAAGTTGAACCGCCAATAGCATAAAAGTATTTAGTATATGGATTTAATCCGCCTACATAAACCTGGTGAACCGTATCGGGAAGGGTATTAACATAACTAAAATTTAACGACGAAGCGTTTGTGCCGTAACTAAGCTTTGTGTCGGTTTTAATATTAGTTTCCCACTTAACAATAATAGAATTTGGTGTTCCGATTTGTAAATAGGGACCTTTAATAATGCTTACCTGACCCATCACTATCAGGCCAAATAATTGAAAGGTTATTAGAAAAAATTTATTCAGGTTTGATTTTTGTAGTGATAAAGTTAACAAAATAAAAAAGAAGTAAAAGCATGTAAGGAAGAAAAGGGTTCATGTACGTTTGCTCAACTTCCTTAAAGTAAAAAACAAAAAAGGCGACCGCGGTAAACGGTACCAGACAAAGGACTTTAATAAGTACATTTTTCTTAATAAAAAGAACACTAAATAGTGCTAAAAAAAATAAAATATTTATAACGAATAGCGCGCCTTTAACAAGAAGCGCAAGAGGCCCTAATTTTGGCAAACTAAAAACAACAAGATGCGAGGAGTTAGAATGGAATACCATTTGTTTTAAATAGCGAATAGGGCTTACAAAATAGTAATCAAAAGGAAAGGCAGATTTATACTTCTGTTGAAGAGCCAAATATTTTTCATAAGCGGATATTTGTGATGGCAAATATTCTGCCGGCATCTCTGACAACTTAAGATGATAGGCCTTTTTTTCTATTAGCGCTCTTTGATGTTGTTTAACCGCCTCAAAGAATTCTTGTTTACTGAAGGCTTTATTTGCGTTTTTTGGTAACTGAGAGTATAAACGTTCAATGGGCGCGTTCGTTGTGTCGTTTTTTTCCATTACAGAATTGACAAACCACAAAACGTTATCTGACATTTCTATGCTTCCGGCACCCCAACATTTGTATAAGCCATTCATGCCCTTTAAATCAATTTTGAAATAATCTAAGCTTTTTGGGTGATATGCTTTTTCTAGCAGAATAAATTCGCCTTGTGTAACCAAATAATTACGAAACGTCCAAAGTGAGATAAAAAGTACGGGCACTGTCGCTGAGACACCAATATAACGGATGATTTGTTTTCTATTCTCAAAAAAAATTAAAAAAAACAGCAACCCTCCTATTGCCCCAACGGGCCTGGTTAATACAATAAAAGTAAACAGTACAGAAGACAGAAAGTAGTTTAAATATTTATTATCCTTTAACACGAAGGCTTTAGTTAAAAAATAAATAAAGAATCCGCTAAGGAAAAAAGAGACCCCCTCCGTTATGGTAAAGAAAGTAAAAGAATAAAAAACAGGCAGGGTAAAAAGAATCAGCAAGACAACTCTGGAAAAATTAAAGTTGATGTTTAACAGAACTATTAAGTTGCTTATGCATATCGCAAATAATCCAAACAAGCATGTTTGAATCAGAATCAAGAACCATAAAGCACCAACTTCACCAAAACACAAGTAACCAATTAAATATAGCATAGAGTAACCGGGAACGCGACGAACAGCATCGGCGCAAGAAACTGCGGGATCTCTTAACCAACCCTTTCCGTTAATATAATTTTTAGGGGGGCTAAGATAATATTCGTTGTCGACAGAGTAGACAGACGTGTTATTAACTAAAGAACGAGCGTTTAACGGTACGTTATTAGGATTCGTTTTGCGAATGATTGAGATATTGTAGACGTTAAATGAAAAAGACGCAACAACGGATAATAAAAACAAAACACGATTAAACGTTTTATGTGATAAAATATTTAAGCGACGTATCATTTCAATTTATAGCGTTGGTCGCTTGTAAAATTACTCGGGCCTTTTCCTCACCATTATACTCAATGATTAAATTTTGCTTTTCCGGCAAAACAGTTCCGGTATGCAGGTACTCTTCATAGCAAAAGGAAATAGGTAATATTACGTGTCGTTTTTCGTGATGGTTTAATTTTTGTTCTTTGACGATTTGATGTTTTGCTTCGCGAGACACCTCTTCAAGATAAAGTGATTTTGGTTTTACTTTATAATGCAAGTAATAATCGATGGCAATTAATTCT
Source organism: uncultured Flavobacteriaceae bacterium (assembly GCA_964416235.1). Classification (GTDB taxonomy): domain Bacteria; phylum Bacteroidota; class Bacteroidia; order B-17B0; family Aurantibacillaceae; genus JAHEYG01. The sequence continues at coordinate 10,142 of CAYQDP010000032.1, forward strand.
CTTATAATTAAATCATCTGGATAATTAATTTTAACATAATCTGTAATGATATCAAACACATCGGTTAAACTATATTTATGATATTCTCTTTTTGTTCCAAAATATTCACCAAGCCCTAATAGAAAATCAAAGCTGCCATATTTTTCAGTAACATAACGAAGCGTGTTGGTTGCGCGCTTTTTGTTCCAATAGATTTCCAGCGCGTGTTCAAGTTTTACGATTTTGTCAAGCTGTTCTTCGGAGAGATAATTGCTTTTGATAATTTGATAAGGAGGGTTTTCATCAAATACAAAGCCGTGTTCTTTGTATTTATAGCGCACCGGTGTTCCCTTTAAAAATTTTAAAAACCCCAATTGCAATTCGGGAGCAAATAATTTAAACACTTCTTCAAAGCTGTATTTAATATCTTCCCAATAATCCAACGGCAAACCAACAATTAAATCTAAATGCAACTCCACATATTCATAAATGCTAAGAATTATTTGTTTTGTTTTATCAAAATTCTGTTTGCGACTTACTTCTAGGTTGGCTTTTTGATTTACCGTTTGAATTCCGATTTCGAATCGGAATAATCCTTTAGGTACTTTTTCTTTGATGAAAGAAATAATATCGGGGTGGAGAATGTCGGCAGTAATTTCAAACTGAAAAACATTTCCGGGCGTATGATGTTCCAAAATAAAATTAAAAACCCACAGCGTAAAATCGCGCTTCATGTTAAAGGTTCGATCAAGAAACTTAATCACACGACCGTGTTTCATTAAATAAAGCAACGTTTGTTCGATATGGTGTTGAGGTAAATATCTTACTTTGTTATCTAAGCTTGCCAAACAAAACTCGCATTTATACGGACAACCCCTTGATGTTTCAATATAAAGAACTTTATTTTTTAACTCGTCAATTGAATCGCTCTTATAAGGCATCAGGTTTTCAAAACCTTTTACATCATAAATAGGAGCAGAAGGATTTTCTATTACTTTATCATCTGATTTATAAACCAAGGAGGGAACTGTGCTTATATTTGGAAAAGCATTTAAAAACTCTTTAAAAGCTATTTCACCTTCACCAACAATGATATAGTCTATATAATCTTTTGAAATGACATTCTGATAATCGTAACTAACTTCGGGTCCGCCTAACAAAATTTTGATTTGAGGATTAATTTGTTTCAGCTTTTCACACACGACAAGTGTTTGCGTAATGTTCCAGATATAGCAACTAAACGCAACGAGATCATGCTCTTTGCAGTAATCTACTATATCGTCCGGGTTTTCTTTAATCGTAAATTCTTTCCAACGGAGATCAGATTGCTCTTTGTTTAATTCATAAAGAAGCCTTATCGCCAGATTAGCGTGAATGTATTTGGAGTTAAGTGAGCAAATAAGGGTTTTCATTGGGAAAACGTCTGTTCTAAAAAGATTTAAATTAACGCAAAAAGACCCAATTAACAAGGGGCTGTTAATGTAAAAAGTTAAAAAACGGAACCTTTTTCAAATGATAGCGTAAAAAAAGTAAACCTTAACCCCAAACATACCCGAAACCCGAGTAAACGAAGTTTGCAAGGGCTGGTAAAAAGCAAAGAAATCAACCTAATAATTTATTCATTAAACAAAATAAACACATGAAAGCATTCACCTATTTAAAACTCATTCGTTATGAAAACACATTTTTATCTAACAACATTGTTGGCTCTTACCATTCAGGTAATGGTAAACGGCCAAACACAAGGCAACCAAACTGACAGAGTATTACCGTCATTAGGTACAGCAAAGCAAGATCAACGAACCAAATCACAAGATATACCAAAAGAGTTTCGCCTCAGCGTTAATACGTCTGTTAGTGAAGAAGCAAAAAACAACGTATACTATAGTGCTGATAGCCGCACAGAATTATTAAAACAAACTGAAGGACTTTTAAGCGATGCCAAGTTTTTATACAAAGAGGCAGAAACGAGAAACGGCGTAGAAAAAGAGATCTTATTAAAGCAAGCTAACATCATCGCAAAACAAGCCGAGGCCAATCAAATTAAGGCCGCAGAAATTGCCGGCAAAATCAACAGAGAAACATTTAAAATCAACAAGGAGAATCTCAATGCTATTTTAGCAATTAGTAATAGCGAAGAAGAAGTTGAAGCACGCGTAAAAGAACTAATGTTCGATGCCGGACAAAATATGCGTTTGGCAAACGAAATGCGCGAGGAAGCTTATGCAATGCCAACCACAGCATCAAAATTAGGCAGCCTTGTAAATGCCGAAGAAAAAGAAGGCGTAGCAATTAACAAACAAACTACTGCAGTGGAAATTTTAAAAGACAAAAATCCTGAAATTGCCGGCACAATTAAAAACATTTTAAGCGGAAACACTTTAGCAACAAAATAAATAATTTCGAAAAATTTCGGAAGCAGGCTTAGGCCTGCTTTTGTTTTTTAAAACACTTCGGTATAAATTAAGCAAAGCGCGGCAACACTCATGATTATTAAGGTTGCAAAGCCCAAAACATTTGAGCGTCTAGAGTTGGTAAATTTCCCCATTACGTTTTTATTGTTAGATATGTGAAGAATAATTCCAATTAAAACAGGAGCGGTTAAACCATACAGGATGGCTGAATATAAAAGCGCTTGTACCGGCGTTATCCCAACATAACTTAAGGATAAGCCCAACAACAAAGAAACCGCAACAATAGAGTAAAACGCTTTTGCCTCCCCAAATTTTTTATCTAAACCATCGGGCCAATCAAACGCTTCAGAAAACATATAAGAAAGAGCCCCGCTTAAAACAGGAATTGCTAATAATCCCGTTCCTATCACACCTAAAGCAAACATCAAATATGCCGCATTTCCCGCTAATGGTTTCAATGCTTGTGCGGCTTGCTCAACCGTTTCAATTTTATGAACTCCTGCATTGTATAAAACAGTACCGGATGTAAGAATGATGAAAAACATTACTACCACAGAAAGCAACATTCCAAAATCAATCTCTTTTTTTACTTCATTAATTACTTTATTGTTAACCACGAGTGCTTTTTTCCTGTGTTTCATTTCTTCAACTTCCATTGTGGCCTGCCAAAAAAACAAGTAAGGAGAAATAGTGGTGCCTAATATGGCAACAATAACAGAAAGAAATTTAGTGTTAAACTCGATTTGAGGAAGCACGGCGTCAACCGCAATTTCTTTCCAATCAATTGTCGTAAAAAAGGGAACCACTAAATAAACCAGCAACACCACACATAAATATTTCAAGATCTTTG
>CAYQDP010000033.1:0-13356 GCA_964416235.1 uncultured Flavobacteriaceae bacterium
GTTTTCCTTAGCATAATTAAATTAAGCAGTAAAGAAATCAAAACATGAAACAAGATGCTTATCCACCAAGTTGAAGAAATAACTGCAGGTAACGGTAACATATTTATGCCGGCAGAAATAACAATGGAAATACCGCTTGCGATTAGTATTGCACTATATGGTTTAATAGACATATTACTTTTTTGGGAAAATTAAATCCTTTAACGAAACGTACATGGCGGTGAAAATGGAAACTAAACTTAATACAATGGTAAATACAGGCGTTTCGTTTTTATAATACTCGTCGAGTTTATAACCTCCCCAACTTCCTATACCAATAATAGCGGCCATTTGTATGGCCATATTCGTATACTTTATATAAGCGTTAGGCTGTTTTTGTGGCGATTGATTTTTCACCTGTTGCGTTAATGTTTTTCACGATAGCTCCCATGTTACAAGTACCTGTAAACACAGCACCGGGCTCAATTGAAATTTTTCCGGTAGCAATATCACCTAATATTTTAGCAGTTGCTTTTAACGACAACATTTCTGCAATTTGAACTTTACCTTTTATTTCTCCTGAAACATCAGCGTTCTGGCAAATCACATTGCCTTCAATTTTACCATTTGGACCAATTACTAATCTTCCGCTTAAGGTAATGTTACCTGTTAAAGTGCCGTCAATACGAACGTCGCCGCTTGATTGTATATCGCCGTTAATGGTAGTACCGCTTCCAATCAGGTTAATGGCACTGCTTTCGCTGCCTGAATGTTTATTTCCAATTCCTAACATAGCTAATTAGTTAATTTAGTGCAAGTTACTAAAATAATCAGTAAAACGGAAGTTATTTGTTGGGTTGATTGATAACTGTCTTATAAGCAGCATCATAAAAAGCCTGATAAGAATTCACCCTTGCCTTTTTATAGAAAATGGGCAGGTTTTCGGATGAAATTATGAAGAAAGTGAAGGCCTCCTTTTTAATGGCTCCTTTATACAAATTTTTGTCGTTTTGCAGATTGAACAGATATCCGGAAGCATCAGCAGCATTCGGAAACGACTTTACTAAAATCATTTGCTGTGCTGTTGCGAACAAATTACTGGAAATTGAAAATGTTTTATTGGAGTAATAAGTGGTGTTAAACTCTTCAATGGATAATTTGTAAGGATTCGCAATTTTTGGATCATCGGGCGCAATTACCAAAACAAAATGTTCTGCATCCAAATTAATTAAGAAAGTATCTTTTGCTGCAGCGCTTGTAGTACTACCGGAAAACATGGAAGGACTTTTTTGTTTTTTAATCGCTAATAAAATTTCGTTGGCTTTTGGGGTAACTTCTGATTTAGGATATAAAATCACCAATTGATTTAAAGCTGATTCTAACGAATCGATGCCTTTAATTTTTCCGATACTTAAAGAACGTATGAATTCAAACTTAGGCGTGAAATCGGTTTTTCCGTATTTACTGTTAGCCTCATTACATTGTGCGTAGGCTTTATTATAATCACCTGAAGAATAAACTTCGTAAGTGCTTTCGTAATATTTTTCTACTTCACTGCGCTGCGCATTTCTCTCCTCCGCATATTTCGGGTTATTGATAAGCTTAGCGTATTCGCTGTTTGGATACTCACTCAATAATTTCTGTTTATAAAAATCACTTTGACTTTGGTTTTTCTCCAATAAATAAATCCGATACAACTGATAATAACACGACAAACGATACTTGTGATCCGTATAACGATTATTTAAATCTTCAAACGCCGCAATAGCTCGACGGTTATGATTTAATTCCTCTTTATAGGTTGCTCCTAATAAATAATCCGCTTCTATTATTTTGTTGTGAGAAACAGTCATCAAGCTATCGCTGAGTGGCAATTGTTTAATATAATACTCGCGGGTTTTGCGCGGATCATTCGCTTTTGGTTTTTTCCCTCCGCCCTTGTTACCTCCATCCACAACGACATCCGAATTGTTTTCAACGTTTTCAATACTAACGCCTTTTTGACTTCTTCTCCAGTTATCTTCTAATTTGCGGTTACCCCATTTTTTAGCGAAATCAGAAATACCAAAACTTAATGTGGTTTGATTATAAAAATACCATCCTCCCCCTCCGTTACCCGCGGTTTCCGACATGCCTCCACCCGAAAGATTATTATTGTTATTGTTTAACGGATTTTGGTTTTGAGATTTCAGCATCTCTAATTCTTCGCGCTCACGATCTTCTTTTTCAATTAATTTAGCAATGTAATCATCAATCAATTTATTACGTTGCGTTTCTGACATCTTTGCCAATTTTTGCAAACTATCTTCGCGCTGAATTGTTTTTATGTAGCCAACTAACGTGGAAAGAGTTGCTTTACGATTTACAATGTTATTATAGTTTGGGTGATCTTTTGGTAACACGGCTACCGTGCTGTCATAATAAGCTTCCGACAATGTGAAATTATTTTTATCGAAATAAATCTCACCTAATTTTAAAAATGATTGTGATTTCTGATTGTTATTGCCAACACTGGTTTGCGAAGATTTTTTATAATACGCGATTGCGTTATCCGTCTTTTTCTCCTTCTCTTCAATCTCACCTAAAGTAAAATAAATCACATCCAGATATTCGTTGTTCTTAGCATCTTTCGTCATTTTCAAAAGCTTGGCCTTCACCTTATCACTATTACCATTTTTGATATCGGTTAATCGCGCTAATTTGATATTAGCGTAAAACACCATATCGTAATTTGGCTTTAAGGAAATTGCCTTTTGATAAAACTGCCGCGCTTTCTTATTGTCTTTCCTTTCTTCGTACAATTGAGCAACTATAAAAGCATACCGTGCTCTTTGTTTTTTCTTAATGCCTTTACGTAATATTCCGGGTTGATTAGAGGCATTCGTTAAAGCGGTAATGGCTTCGGTGTTTAAACCACGACGTAAATAATAATCGCCACGCACAGCATACAACTCACTCTTAATTTTCTTAGGGAGATTTTTTTCGCTTTGTAAAACACTTAAGATAGGATCAGATTGAGAAACAGCTCCAACTTCATTGTAACACTTTGCTGACCACAACATCGCCTCATATTTATCTTTCGACTTGTAAGTTCTGGCTACATAATCAAATGATTCAATGCCTGAAAAAAATTCGCGCTTGTAATAACGGGAAATCCCAATGTTAATCCAGTTGTTATCAATCCATTTTCCTGCTGTTGGAATTTCATTATCCTTTTTATCCTTGATGGTATGGCGCTGAATAACCAACGATGATTTCTTAATGGCCTTATCAAAATCAGGAAAAGTTGCTTTTGCGTTTTCATTTGAAGGAATTACGTAAACCGGTAAAACCTTATCGTAATTTTCCTTATTGGCATTTTCAATTTTATACACTCCCTCTTTTATCGCTTCTGTACTCCAGTAATACCCATTGTAACGAGCCGTGAGATTGTGATAACCTCTATGAACGACAGTGTTTTTTTTTGTTCCGCAAGATGTAAAAACCAGAACTAAACAAACAATAAATATGCCTTGTAAAAACCTCAAGTTGAGCTATAACGTAAAGCCAGTAAAAATAGTATATTTTTCGAGATAAATAAGCATAAAAAGGAATTTATAAATCAGGCTAAACTACTGGGCATTAAGCTGCTGAATAGCCAGCCAAGCCATTAAACCCGAACCAATGCCCAGGGCATTCTCGTCTATATCGAAAGTAGCGGTGTGTACTCCGGAGGTAATTCCCTTTGATTTATTGCCTGTACCTAAACGATAAAAGCAACATGGCAATTGTTGAGAGAAGAAGGCAAAATCCTCCGCTGTCATTCGTAAAGGCAACTCTTCAACATTGTCTTTGCCCAAATATTCAACTGCCGCATTGAAACAAAGTTCAGTGACCTTTTCGTCATTTACTAAAAACGGATAACCGATTTCGATTTTCAATTCAACTTCGGCTTTATTCTTTGCGGCTACTTCGTTTACAATGCGTGTTATTTCCTTATGCGCTTTTTCTCTCCACTCCTCATTCATCGTTCTGAAAGTGCCTGCCAATTCTACTTTTTCCGGAATTACATTCGTTGCGCCTTTTCCCTCAATTTTTCCAAATGCTAACACAGTAGGTATTTCTGATTGACCGTCATTGGGGAATTTCTTTTTTAGTTCCAGCAAAATTTCTGATGCAATTAGCAAAGGATTATTGTAATCGGCCGGCATAGCGGCGTGTCCGCCCTTTCCTTTAACCGTCAAATAAATTTCATCGGTACTCGCCATATACATTCCCTTTCTGAACCCGACTTTTCCTGTTTCCATGCTTGGATGCACATGTTGCGCAATGGCTAATTTAACTTCCGGATTTTTTAATACACCTTCCTTAATCATGAGTGATGCACCGCCGGGAAGAACTTCTTCGCCGGGTTGAAAAATTAATTTCACGGTTCCTTCAAATTCATCTTTACACTCAGTTAAAATTGCTGCCGCTCCCAATAAACTCGCGCTATGAACATCATGTCCGCATGCATGCATCACTCCCTTGTTTTTAGAAACGTAATCTGTTTTATTCCCCTCGGTAATTGGCAGTGCGTCCATGTCTGCGCGGAGCATCAATGTTCTTTTTTCTGGATTTTTTCCTTTGATAAGCGCAACAATTCCGGTTTTTACAATTCCTCTTTTATATTCAATGCCTAACGTATCTAATACCGCGGCAATGTAATCGCTTGTTTTATACTCTTCGAACGAAAGCTCCGGATTCGCGTGAATGTGTCTTCGAATTTCGATTACCTTTTGAAAATGCTTTTCGGCTAATGATTTTATCCTATCTACACTTACCATTATTTCCAAAAGATCATTTTAAGTCCGAGTAACACAATAATTACACCAAAGATTTGTTTCACGGTTTTTTGGTCTAATGAAATCGACCACTTGCTGCCGAAGTAACTTCCAATTACAAAAGTTGAACCAATGATGAGTGCTGTTTTGAAATCCACATAACCTGCCTTATAATAATTCATTACTCCTAAAATTCCTATTGGTAACAAAAACATAAACAACGTAGTTCCTTGCGCCTTATGTTGCGAGAATTGTAAAAAGTATACTAATACGGGAACAATGATAATACCTCCACCGATACCAACCATACCGCTTAAAATACCTGCGATTAAACCAACTAGTAATAAAATTAAAATATCCATTAAAAATCTGTTGTAAATGATAAATAAGTTATTGCTTTTTGTACTTGCATATCATCAACTCCCCATCCAAAATCAACACGGACAAAATAGCCTAATAAACGAGAGCGCAATCCTAAACCATAACCTCCCACCAAAGGATTTTTTTGTTTGTAGATAGTCAATGTGATTGGGTTACTGTAATAACTGTTTTTATTGAGCGTATTATCTTCGCTTAACGGATTAGCGCCATACCAAGCCATGCCTAAATCACCAAAAACAACCACTTGGAAATTATTTATAAAGTCAGATTTAATCGGACGATTTAATAAGTAGCGGAACATTGGCCATCTCAATTCTGAATTGAAGACAACGAAATTATTTCCATTGCGAATATTCTGGCGGAAACCTCGCATATTGGTGGCGAGAGTTTGGAATTGATATTGCTCAGGCTTAACTACGTTTATGGTTTGGTCAAACGATGGATTGAACCAGGAATCTACGCCGCCCAAATAATAAATTAAACGATCAGAACCTAAAGAGCCGCCATACGCTAAACGATTACACCAAATTAAATCACGATGTACTTTTTTATAGGCACGAATATCAAAACCATAGGTGATTAAATCATGTTGCTCTGTTTTTATCAATCGCCAGTACTCAGCCCAAACCTTGGCGCGCACACCGTTATACAAATTTAACCCGCGTTTACGTGTATTGTCGAAGATATATTCCCAACGTACACCAGCGTAATTATCGTAAGTATTTCTCTTAGGAAGTGAAATATCTCCCACTGAAGCAAAAACCGTTCTGTCATTTCTATACAATACCGAAACACGGGTGGCACTAACTTCACTGAATGGATATTTTATAGAATAACGCGCATCGTGTGTGTTGATCTTCGCTAGTTCGCCATAAAAGCCGGCTACTTTCAAAAAGGATTGGCGATGTAATACTAATTGATGATCTAAAAGCTTTCTTCTGTTTTCAAAACTCAACATGAATTCATTATCCAATGATCCTGCCAAACGAAAACCCGCCACAATTCTTCGGTCTTCCATCAAATCACTCAATCCGATTTTGAATAAGGCATTTAATCCGGGATTTAAATAAATAGGATATGAGCCTCCTGTATAACGCTGATAGTTGGTGCTGAGATAAGAATTATCTAATTGTGTTACGACATAATCAGTATAAAAGGTTGTAAAATAGTTTTGTTGAATAGGGAATCTAAATTCATTTTGTGCAACTTCACTTTTTCCGCTCGTTGAATCCTGTGGTGTCGATGCCTTTGTTTCATTAGCGGTTTTTTCTTTGGGTTTCTCTCCGCTTAAAGTGTAGTTTTCAAAATCAATACCCCCCAGTTTTTTTAAAGTATCTTTAACTGTTTTAGTTTTAGGTTCCTCTTGCTTTTTAGGTTCCGGAAGCGTAATGCGCTCAGGGTCGAAAATAAACGGTCGCTCAGTTGCCTTTAACCATGTGTCTTTTAAATCAGGTGTTTTTAATTCAGAAGGTTTTTCTAAATCAGAAACCGTAAGAATATATTTTCCTTCATTGTAAAATAATTCTGCCTTTTTGGTATAACGCGAATTGATATGTTGCTCAATAATATTGCGGTTGTAATTAGTGATGGGCTTTGAGTTAAAATAATAACGATAATGCTCTACGGTATCAACAAAAGATATCGTACTGTCGAATTGCGCCACATAACGATTGTAAATTCCATTTTTATCGCTCACATACGCCACTAAATCTTTAGAATACTCCTGCGGAAGTATTTCATTCACATTTGGTGTATTAGTAATACGAATGGCAACTTGCGCACGCGGACTGTAACTCAAATAAAACAGATCTTTATTCTTTGTGATTTTATTGAAAACCTTAGCGTCATCAGTCCACTTGATGGTATCCGAAAAACGATTGCTTTCAAAAACAACACCCTTACTATTCTTTACAAAAACAGGATTGTTATCATCCCAAATATCATTCGTCAATTGTTCTATTCCGCCACTATTCAGTATAAAAACAAAAATGTCCGATTGACCTTTTCCTTTTTTTACGGCGCTCATTGCCAATTTTTTTCCATCGTGACTAAAACAAAAACTGTTTACTTTTTCAAATCCGGTAATGTTTCGCTTAAAATTTTCTTTTGTGGTGGTGTTATACGTATGCAAAATCAACTGATTTTTTCTCTCATATAACATAGCCACAATTTCATTATTGGGATGAAACGCCAATAAAGGATAATTGTAATCCTCCATTCGCTCAACCTTTGGATTAAATTTTAAAATGCGTTTTTGCTTTTCCTCTCCGAGAGTATTCAACCAAACTTTAAATTGACCCATCTCGTTTGTTGAGTATATTGCTTTTTGTCCGTCAGGGCTAACTTTAAAACTATAGTAATGTCGCGTTTTCTTTTGCTTAACTAAAACGTTTGGTGTTGTTGGGAACGTACGCAATGAGTCGTTGTAATTAAAATAACGTTTATTAAACACTTCCGTCATTTCAAAAATTAAATTATTAAGTGAGGTGCCAACGACAAACAGTAAAGCATTATCCGGACTGCGACTCACTTTGGTCATATATAAAATATTTGGAATAACTGCTTCGCCATACGTTTCTGCAATGTAATACCAAAGCGCATGACCTGCCATATAAGCATCTTTACCGGTAAGGTGATTGAATTTATAGAAACGGTCATTCTTTATAGCATCCATTAATTGATTATCGGCATACGTATGCCAGCCCTCCGACAAATAGCGAATAAGACCTTGCTTAAACCAATCGGGTAAAACGAGTAAAGTAGAATTCCGAACCATTTCGCGGGCGCTACCACCATACATGCGTTTGCTAATCATTAAATCCGCGAGTCCTGCACGAATCTGACGGTCTAAATCAGCATGACTACCATTGAAGTAAACATTAATCTTATCCCCGATAATATGAGTAACTCCACCTACATTAGTTTCTTCCTCTGCTGAAAGGCCTAAATTACTTTGCTTAAAATCATTTTGATTATTGTAAACCAGAATTTGAACCTTATGCTCTAATTGATAATCCAATCGCTTTTCCATGATAGGTAGTTGTTTATCTACCGTTGCAGAAACGTATTGGGCAATTTCCTTTCCTCCCTGATACAAAAAAACCTTATAGCGGTCGTAATCGAAATAAGTCCAGTTGAAATCCTGATATTGAATTCGGTTTTTTCCAAAATCCATTTGCATCCCATAATAATACTGGGCGAAAGATTTTTGTAAGAAAATAAGCGTAAAAAACAGTACGCTCAAAAACCGTTTAAAACTCATAGCACTAAGCTTTAAAGGTACGCATTTTTACAAAAAAATCAGAGTTTTTTAAGGCATTTATAGCTCCTTAACAAAATCGCGCAAGAGGCGAAAAACATCACCGTAATCAGTTAAGGGTAAGGTTTTTTCGATGTCATCCACATCGTGATAAGCTTTTATTCCTCCAAGTGTATAAATAAAAAAAGCCGGAACTCCCCTCTCAGTGAACCAATAATGGTCGCTGTTTTGAGCCTTGCCTCTTTTCCTAATTTCCTTCACATAATTTTTTTGAGAATTAATTTTTGTAAGCGCCTCAAATTGTTGTGTCAACACAGCTCCATTGGTCACCATAATTCCATCATCACCTGTTCCTAATAAATCGAGATTGATTAAAAATTTAATGGTTTTTAAATCGATGCCGCTCTTCTCCACAAAATGTTTAGAGCCCAGAAGTCCTGCTTCCTCACCCGCGAAAAAAACAAAAACAGTTTTATACTTCGGCGGATTTTCTGAATAATACTTTATAAAATTGAGAAGCATACTTACTCCGCTGGCATTATCATTTGCGCCGGGAAAATAGACCTTTTTTCCTAACCCTCCCAGGTGATCGTAGTGTGCCGTGAAATAAATACACGTGTCGTTACTTTGTGTTCCCTCCACATAGGCACAAATATTTTTATTGATGTATTTCGTTAAGACTTTACTCTCAATATTTAACTCCAGAGTTTTAAAATCTATGTATTGATTTTTGTTGAGTAACTCCACTTCACATCCGGCCAAGGAATGAGTTGCAACACTAAATGTAAGTTTCCTTTTCAGACTTAAAATTACCGGAATAGGAGAATCAACAGCTTTGTACGTTACACTATCCACTTGCTTTAAAGTAAACTTTCCTTTAATGCTTCCGCTTTGCGGATTTAAAATAAAATCATTGCCTAACTTAAGCAATTTACCATTCAATTTCGCATCTACTTTATTGGGAAAAGTATTGACATCAAAATCAAACCACTGATAATAACCTGTTGTGAAAAGAGGTTTTGCTTTAAAACGTTTTAACTGATCGGTTATAAACTTTGCCGCTACATCCAAACCGTTATTTAGATATCCTCTTCCGTAACATTCTTTGGAAGTTAACTTCTTTATTATTAATCGCGCGTAAAGTGAGTCCTGAGATCGGACAAAAAAAGTAAAGCAAAGAGAAAGAATTACAGCGAGAAAAAAGCGAAACATAGGCTCGATTAAATAAATCGCTTCTGATTGAGTTGAAAAATCCGAATAGTTAACTCGTGGTCGGCTTTCCAATTGTATAAATTCATTAATTCGCGCAAATAAGTTTCACTTTGACTTAAATTATCAATGTGGTTTAATTGCTCCATAGCCAAATTGAATTCGGTTGAATTGTTATTAAACAACTCATTTATCATTCTGAATTTATCGTTAAGTCCGATTTCTACTTTGCGTGCCGAAGTAACTGCTTCAGTTGCGCTCACTACACTAGAGATGGTTTCGTGTATTTTAATCTCATCATTTTGAACAGGCACTTTCTGCTCGACCTGCTCCATCACTTTAAGATGGATGTTAAGATTAGGTGAAAGCTCCTTCTGAGTTTTGAGAAATTTGTAAATAACAAGTTGATCATTCAAAATATTAACCTTTTGCGACAGGCTTTCAACTTCACTAACTGAAGGCTGAATGTTTTCGTCAATTTCAATCAAAGCAGCCTTCACTTCAAGTGCCGCCAATTTTAATTGTTCAAATGCTTTCTCTGTGGTCATTTGTTATTATTTGTGAATAATTTTAAAACTAAAAGTAAGCCATTTAAGTTTACATTTAAAGTTTATTATTAACGCCTTTTAAACAATGTTTTTAGAAAAAAACACCTCCCAAAAACGCCGCGGCTGGATTGAAGTTATTTGTGGGAGTATGTTTTCAGGAAAAACAGAAGAACTGATTCGCCGTCTCAAACGTGCGCAGTTTGCCAAACAAAAAGTTGAAATTTTTAAACCCAACATTGATACGCGTTACGATGACGTGAAAGTTGTTTCACATACCGGTACGGAAATTCATAGCACACCTGTTCCTGCAAGTTCTAATATTTTACTCATGGTAAATGATGTGGATGTTGTTGGCATTGACGAAGCGCAATTTTTTGATGAAGAATTACCTAATGTATGCAAGCAATTAGCCGATATGGGCATTCGCGTTATTGTTGCCGGTTTGGATTTGGATTATTTAGGAAAACCTTTCGGCCCAATACCTAATTTACTGGCAACTGCCGAATACGTTACAAAAGTTCATGCCATTTGCATGCATTGCGGAGATTTAGCTTACGTATCACACCGTACGATTAGCAATGATAAGTTAGTTGTACTTGGAGAAACCGATAGCTATGAACCACTATGCAGATTGTGTTATAATAAAGCCAACGAAAAACAGTGATCACCCCTCATCATATCGCACAAATTTGCAGCGGACATCTAACAGGTACCGCTCATGTGGCAGTTAAATACTTAATGACCGATAGCAGAAGCATTAGCTCATATCCCGAGAGTGTGTTTTTTGCTTTAGTAAGTGAGCGCAACAACGGACATCGTTTTATTGAAGAGTTATACAAAAAGGGGATAAGATGTTTCGTTATATCGGAAGATATAAAAGCCCCCGGTAGTGATTGCGCTTTTATTAAAGTTGAAAATACGCTAAGCGCACTTCAACAAATAGCTACTTCTCATCGTAATAAATTTTCACTTCCTGTTATCGGCATTACCGGTAGCAACGGTAAAACCATTGTAAAAGAATGGTTGTATCAATTACTTAAATTACGTTACAATATTTGTCGTAGTCCTAAAAGCTTCAACTCACAAATAGGCGTTCCACTTTCAGTGTGGAATTTAAATGAACGTCATAATCTGGCTCTGTTTGAAGCGGGTATTTCTCTACCCGGTGAAATGGAAAAACTCCAACACATCATTCAGCCTACATTGGGCGTTTTTACCGGCATCGGAGCAGCACACCGCGAAGGCTTTAGTTCGCAAGAAGAAAAGATTGAGGAGAAATTTAAACTCTTCAAACATTGCGATCAGATTGTGGTGAATGGATTAAGTGCAGATAAAATTCCGAACGCGTTTCAAAATAAAAAGATTGTACGGATTTGTGAAGGTGGGGACATAGAAATAAAGCAAACTAGTATTGGAGTAGAAAATACTGATATAATAGTTAATCACCACGGTAAAGATTACTCCATTCAGATTCCATTTTTAGATGCCGCATCAATCAACAATGCGCTTACTTGTTTTGGCGCTTTAGTAGCATTAAATCTAAATCTGGAAGAATACATTCCGTTATTTAATAATTTAAGTCCTGTTGCCTTACGTCTTGAAATAAAAAGCGGTGTAGGTAATTGTGTGTTGATTAATGATTATTACAATTCGGATTTAGATTCACTTCAAATCGCTTTAAATTATTTACATCAGCACAAAAGGAGTAATTCGAGAACCGTTATATTATCAGATATTGAACAGTCGGGTACCAATCCCGCTGACTTATACCGACAAATTGCGCAATTATTAAAAACCAATCAGGTGGACAGAATTGTGGGTGTGGGGAAAAACATTTGTCTGCACAAAAGTTTCTTCGGCGGAGATAAATACTTTTACGAGGATACGGCAGATCTGATCAAAGCGCTGAATGAAGGCCGATTGTTTTTTCACAACACTACCATTTTATTAAAAGGAGCAAGAAAGTTTGGCTTTGAAGCAATATCGCGATTACTGCAACAAAAAAGTCACGATACAATTTTAGAAATCAATCTTAATAAACTAATTGATAACATCAATTACTACCGTGGTCTATTAAACAAAGGCACCGGCATTATGTGTATGGTTAAGGCCATGGGCTATGGAAGCGGGGGAATAGAAATTGCACGAACCTTGCAACACATGGGCGTGAATTATTTAGCGGTAGCTTACGCTGATGAAGGTGTGGAATTAAGAAGTTCACAGATACAATTACCTATCATGGTGATGAGCCCGGAAGAAGATTCGTTGGAAGATATTGTGAATTATAATCTGGAGCCTGAAATTTATTCCTTCAGAATGCTCGAAATGTTTTGCCGGCAATTAAGCATGAGTGGGATTTCAGAACCCTATCCTGTGCATATAAAAATTGATACCGGCATGCATCGCTTAGGATTTGAAGAAAAAGATTTTGAAAAGCTGGCAGGCTTGTTGCATGAACATCCGCAAATCAAAGTACAAAGTGTATTCTCTCATTTAGCAGGAAGTGACAATGTTTCATTGGATGATTTCACACATGAACAAATAAGATTGTTTGAAAATGCCTGCGCATTGATAGAAAGCAAAACCGGTTATTCGTTTTTAAAACACATGTGCAACTCCGGTGGCATCACACGATTTAAACACGCGCATTATAGCATGGTGCGTTTGGGAATCGGCATGTACGGCATTGGGGTAAATGCGGAAGAACAGAAGAAATTACAAAATGTGAGTTCATTAAAAACACGTATCTCCCAAATTAAAAAAGTGAGCAGTGGACAAACCGTTGGCTATAACCGTAACGGTAAAATTGAAAAAGAAACCGTTATTGCCACTATCCCTATTGGATATGCTGACGGATTCAGAAGAGAATTAGGAAACGGGAAATTTGAAGTATATGTAAATGGTAAAACAGCGAAAACAGTTGGAAACATCTGTATGGACATGTGTATGATTGATGTAACCGGATTAAACTGTAAAGAAGGTGATGAAGTGATAGTGTTTGAAAATTTCGAGCAGATTGAAAAACTCGCCAAGGCTATGAACACCATTTCTTATGAAGTGCTGACTTCAATTTCTAATCGGGTGAAAAGAGTATACGTTCAGGAATAATTCACGTCTATTTTTTAAACATTGTCAGTTCGTCCCGATAGCAATCGGGAGAAGTCGAGAACCTGAATAA
>CAYQDP010000034.1:0-13324 GCA_964416235.1 uncultured Flavobacteriaceae bacterium
GATTTTAAATTTTGTTGATGCTGCCCATCTGCAAATCGTAGCTCCACCTTGCGAAAAACCAAGTGCATTAACAACGACACTTCCATCTAATGTGGAAATAAAGCGGGTATACACATCATCCAAATAACTACAATAATCTGCAATATCATGCTCTCTTTCTTCCTTTGTCATCCAGCTGGCTCCTACTCTTCCACTCACACCATTTAAATAATAGCGATGCAAACCTTCCGGAACAATCACTAAATTTTCTTCATTCAAAATAGGTTTTAATTTATTAATGAAGTAAGAAGCCAGATGTCCGTAGCCATGCGCCACCAACCAAACCATTTTAAGATTTGGATTTACTCCCCCTTCAATAACTACTTTTGCTGTTTTTTGTGTTTTGAAATAATGTATCATGCTTACTCTTCGTCAACCATGGTACTATCGGATGAAGGCTTTGCATCAAGCACCTCATAAATTTTCCAGGTTTGATAGGCAGTTTTATTTAACTGATTACTCAATACCACAATTGTTACTTTGTCGCTTAATCTTCTATGAAACGCGGTGCGGTAACCATGCCACCAGCCGTTATGAAATACTTCTTTCTTTTCATCTGAACGAAAATCGCGCATGCGCCAGCCCAAACCATAATTACTTTGCTTCAACTCCCTACTCATTGCAGAATACGCTAATTGCTGCGATTCCGGATTTAATAACTTTCCCTGATACAAGGCTTCGCTGAATAAAAACAAATCATAAGCCGTTGAGTAAACGCTTTTGTCGCCAACAACATAATCCGCAGCTTCCGCATCAATTGGTTTCCAACGTAAATCATAAGGCTTTGAAACTGCTTTTTCAAATTTATCCAAACTTAAAATTGTTCCTGAATGTTTCATTCCGAGCGGCCTGAAAATTTCTTCATGCAAGAAATTAGAATATGTTTTTCCGCTTACCTTCTCGATTAATAACGCAAGCATGGCATAATTGGTATTACAATAATTAAACGCTTTATTGGGGCGCAAATACGGTTTTGGTTTTCGCTCTGCCATTAAACGCAGTACTTCCTGGTTGGTAAGCACAGTAGTTTTATTAGAAACCACATCATTTAAGAAATATAAATAATTGGGAAGGCCTGAACGATGCGCCAATAATTGCTTGATGGTTATTGTTTCATAGGGAAATTCAGGGAAATAAGACGCGAATGTATCTTCCAGTTTTACCAATCCTTTTTCCACCAACATCATTACAGCTGTAGCTGTAATTACTTTTGAAACTGAAGCTAATTGAAATGAAGTGGTATCCGTTACCGGCATTCGATTTTCTTTATCAGCAATTCCAAATGCTTTATGATAAATAATTTCTCCTTCTTTAGCCACGATTACAGAACCATTAAATGCCTTCAAACTTACAAGATGATTAAAAAACTCATCCAGCTTATTTACAGTTTCGCGATACTTGGCATTTACTTCATCTTTAACTTCAGGTTCTCCCTTTTCGAGTAAACGATATAATTCCGCACCGGAGTTGGATTGTCCGCAACTTAGGCAAGTGAGCCAAAACAATATGAATACGATTCGCTTCATGTTCATTTTTCAGATGGTTTTTCAGGTTCATCGTCGTCTTTATATTTATTATAATCCAACTTATTTCCCCAATAATTCATCTGTTGTTTAATCCATACTTTCCGTTTTGTTATATAATTCGTTGGAGGATTAGCTTTGTATTTTCGCGGATTTGGTAACACCGCTGCTATGCCTGCTGCATCATCCTTCGTTAGCTTTACTGCTTTCTTCTTATACCAATGTTGAGCCGCCGCTTCTGCTCCATACACTCCGTCACCCATTTCAATGCTGTTCAAATACACTTCCATGATGCGCTCTTTACTCCAAAAAATTTCAATCAACACTGTAAACCAAACCTCAAATGCTTTTCTTATATAACTACGACCCGGCCATAAAAATACATTTTTGGCAGTCTGCTGTGTAATAGTGCTGGCTCCTCTCATACGTTTCCCTTCTTCATTTTCCTTCATCGCCTTTTCTATTGCGCCCCAATCGAATCCAAAATGTTTCAAGTAATTTTGGTCTTCGCTGCACACTACCGCAAGCTGCAATTTTGGAGAAATTTCTTCTAACGGTACCCAGTCATGCTCCATCTTCATTTTTTTGCCATCCATCTTTTGTTCGATGCTTCTTATCACCATTAGCGGAGTAATTGGCACGGGAACCCAGCGGAAAATTATCGTCGACACCACCGATAAAATCACAAAGCCCAGCAACAACCGCCAAATGATGCCCAATATTTTACGCAAAATTTTCATCTGCAAAACACAAATCTATTTGTAATTTTGTACTAAAATCGACCTAAACCAATAATCAATTAACCATCGGTTTTTAATTTCTTATGTCAAAAAAGCTAATTAACCTGTTTTTGCTGATTATTGCGGCTTTAGTTGCGATTTATTTCTATAACAAATACCGGGTTGCACCCGATCTAAAATTAAACGAGTTAGGTTTAGTTGACGAAAACGGAACTTCTTTTGATATCAATACTCTAAAAGGTAAAAAAGTGGTGATTTCCTTTTATGCGAGCTGGTGCGGAAATTGTTTGGAGGAATTAGATATCATCAATAAAATAAAAGATAAGGAATTAAGTGATGTGGAAATTGTGTGTATTACAGATGAATCGTTGGAGAAACTGAATAAATTTAAATCGAACAGCGGATATCCTTTTAAATTTTTGAAACTAAACAAACGCTTTCCGGATATAGGCATACATTCGATACCTGTTACTTATATCGTCAATACCGATTTACAAATCGTGAAGGAGCAAGTAGGTTATTTACATTGGGATGATCCATCCACGCTTAATCACATTAAAGGATTATTTTAAAAACAAAACCCCGAATTTTCATCGGGGTTTTTATTTATCTATTGTCATTTGGGTCGCGGATAACAGCCGGTTTTCCCATTAATTTTTTAGGTTCATCCTTAGGTTTATCGGGAACAAAACGCGGCCCACCCATAATGTGTTGATCTTCCGGCTTTGGTGTAACTGTTTTTGTGGGAGTAGATTTTACTTTTGCAGTATCTTTAGGAAGATACGCGATTTCTCCTTTTATCATCACAGTTTTTGTTTGAGGGTTTTGAGCTTGACCAAACAAACTCATTCCGAAAACTAAAAACATTACCACAGCCATTTTATTCAGAAGTTTCCATCCTACAAACTGATTCGCAAAATGCTCGAAACTTAATTCTTCCAATTGACTCTCTTTAAATCGACCACATACCTTGTTTGACTTTGGAAGATTCGAGAAAAAATCCTTAATCTCATCCAAGGTTTGTTTACTGAAGTCAATGACATTTTTAGTACACACTAAACAAAATGCACCTTTTTCATTGGGTGTCATTGCATCCCAATTTTCGTGACAAGGTTTATTGATTTCTATTTTCATACGCTTATGTTTTAAATTCTACTGACGTTTGTCTTCTACCATTACATCTCCCATAATTTTTGGAGGATGATTATTTGGTTTTTGCTTTGGCCTATCGGGAGTTACTTTTACTTTGCCTTTAATCGGCGCGTGAACAGTATCCTTTTTACAAATGTTTTTTGTTGTATCAATTGGCGGAACATAAGCAACGGTTCCCATGACAATATCAGGTGTTTTTGGATGTGACTGTGCACAGCCAAACAAACTAAATCCGAAAACAAAAAACACGATTAAAGCCAAACGCTGCACCGGCTTCCAACTTTTAAAACGTTCGAAAAAATGATCAAAACTTAACGCTTGCAATTGTGTTTCTTCGAATCGTCCGCCTACTTTTTCATTGGAAGAAATCTCACTAAAAAAATCTTTGATTTCGCTTAACGTTTTCTGACTGAAGTCTACAACATTCTTTTTGCATAAAGAACAAAAAGCGCCCTTCTCATTGGGTGTCATCGCATCCCAATTTTCGTGGCAAGGTTTATTAATTTCGATTTTCATAATCCGTTTTCTATTTAGATGCAAACGGATTTGAAATTCCATAAAATAAAAAAGGCCGCTTAAAAGCGGCCCTTTCATTTAACTCTTAAAATCCCAGGTTTCCAGGAACTTAGTTGTATAATTTCCTTTCTTAAAATCTTCATTTTGCATAAGCTTTAAGTGGAATGGAATGGTTGTTTTAATGCCTTCAATCACATATTCGCTTAGAGCACGGTGCATTTTTGCCAATGCTTCTTCACGTGTTTGAGCTACGGTAATTAATTTACCAATCATACTATCGTAATTTGGTGGAATTGAATAACCGCTATATACGTGCGAATCTACACGAACTCCATGTCCGCCCGGTGTATGTAAAGTTGTTATTTTACCAGGTGAAGGAACGAAATTCATAAATGGATTTTCTGCATTGATACGGCATTCAATAGCGTGCAACTGCGGATAATAATTTTTACCCGAAATAGGAACACCTGCTGCCACTAGAATTTGTTCGCGGATTAAATCGTAATCAATTACTTCTTCTGTGATAGGATGTTCTACTTGAATACGTGTATTCATTTCCATGAAGTAAAAGTTGCGGTGCTTATCCACTAAAAACTCAACTGTACCAACACCTTCGTATCCGATAGACAAGGCTGCTTTAATTGCAGCTTCACCCATTGCATCACGCAATTCAGGCGTCATAAAAGGAGAAGGAGTCTCTTCCACTAATTTTTGGTGACGACGTTGAATACTGCAATCACGCTCACTTAGGTGACATGCTTTACCGTACTGATCACCTACAATTTGAATTTCGATATGACGCGGCTCTTCGATAAATTTCTCCATGTACATGGCTCCATTTCCGAACGCAGCTTCAGCTTCCTTACTTGCTGATTCAAATTGAGTATCTAAGTCTTCTTCTTTCCAAATGATACGCATACCACGACCACCACCACCGGCAGTTGCTTTAATGATAACAGGGTATCCGATACCTTTAGCGGTTTCTTTGGCTTCCGCTAAATCCTTTAACAATCCTTCAGAACCGGGAACACAAGGAACGCCGGCTTTAATCATGGTTGATTTAGCATTACTTTTATCACCCATCTGATTAATCATTTCGGGTGAAGCACCAATAAATTTTATTTTATTCTGGCGACAGATTTCAGAAAACTTCGCGTTTTCACTTAAAAAACCATAACCCGGATGAATTGCATCAGCATTTGTAATTTCGGCTGCCGCGATAATGTTCGCCATATTAAGGTAACTTTCCTTACTTGGAGGCGGACCAATACAAACTGCTTCATCAGCAAATTTTACGTGCAGGGATTCTTTATCGGCCGTTGAATAAACAGCAACCGTTTTGATACCCATTTCACGACAGGTTCTGATAATGCGCAAGGCAATCTCTCCCCTATTGGCAATTAATATCTTTTTAAACATAATGTTAGGTTTAAAGTTTAAAGTTTAAGGTTCAAGGTTTATCCAAGAACATGAAACATTAAACTAATTAATTTGGATCTACTAAGAATAAAGGTTGATCGTATTCTACCGGAGTAGCGTCGTTAACCAATACCTTAACAATTTTACCCTTGATGTCGCTTTCAATTTCATTGAATAACTTCATTGCTTCAATGATACAAACAGTTTTACCTGCATCTACTTCATCACCTACATTTACAAAAGAAGCTTTGTCCGGCCCTGGTGAACGATAGAATGTACCAATCATTGGGGATTTAATGGTAATGTACTTTGATTCATCTGCACCGTTGTTGGTAGCAGTTGGAGTAGCTTTTGTTTCTGATACAGGAGTTGGGTTTGCAACCGGAGCAGCGCTTACCATTTGTGTTGGAGCTGCCTGAACGATTTGAGGCGCTGCCTGAACCATTAACGGTGCGTTTTGTTTCCCTGTCTTAATAACGATTTTAATCTCTTTTGTCTCCAGCTCAACTTCATTTACGCCGCTTTTGGAAACAAACTTAATGAGATCCTGAATTTCGTTTAATTTCATAGTTAGTGTTTTTAGTTAGTGGGGTCAAAAATAGAATTAATTTTATTAGCAAAAAACTAATTTTTGGGGCAATTTTGACTAAAAAATCAACAAAATCGACGGATTTTAATAAAAAAAGCCCCAAAACGGGGCTTTTTTTGATGAATTAAGGAATTATATTATTTACCTAATTTCTTTTTTAAGGCATTATCTAATTCGGTTAAGAATTCTTCAGTATATAAATAGTGTTTACCATGTTCAACTTTATTACCATGAACACAAACTGCCAAATCTTTGGTCATTTTGCCACTTTCAACAACCTCAACACAAACCTGCTCTAAAGCCTGAGCGAAGTTCATTAATTCTTTATTACCATCCAACTTACCACGGAACTCTAAACCACGAGTCCAGGCAAAAATACTGGCAATAGGATTAGTTGATGTTGGCTTACCTGCCTGGTGATCGCGGTAGTGACGTGTTACGGTACCATGCGCTGCTTCAGCCTCCATGATTTTTCCATCCGGAGTTACAAGCACAGAAGTCATTAATCCTAATGAACCGAAACCTTGAGCTACTGAATCAGACTGCACATCGCCATCATAATTTTTACATGCCCAAACAAAACTTCCATTCCATTTTAGAGCAGAAGCCACCATATCATCAATCAAACGGTGTTCGTAAACGATACCAGCCGCTTCAAATTTTGCTTTGTAATCTTTTTGATAAATCTCTTCGAAAATATCTTTAAAGAATCCGTCGTATTTTTTTAGGATCGTATTCTTAGTAGATAAATATAGAGGCCATTTTTTATTTAAGGCAACATTAAAACAAGAGTGAGCAAAACCACGGATAGATTCTTCTGTGTTGTACATTCCCATTGCTACGCCATTACCTTTGAAATTATAAACTTCATGAACAACCGGAGCGGAACCATCTTCAGGAGTAAAAGTCATGGTTAATTTACCTTTTCCTTTAATAACAGTATCAGTTGCACGGTATTGATCACCAAATGCGTGACGACCAACAATGATTGGGGAAGTCCAGTTAGTTACCAAACGAGGTACATTCTTACAAACGATAGGCTCACGGAATACAGTTCCATCTAAAATATTACGGATGGTTCCATTAGGAGACTTCCACATTTGTTTTAAGTTGAATTCCTTTACACGAGCTTCATCAGGAGTGATTGTCGCACATTTAATACCAACTTGATATTTTTTAATTGCTTCAGCAGCATCAATAGTAACCTGATCATTTGTTTGATCGCGGTATTCGATACCTAAGTCGTAATATTTAATATCTATATCAAGGTATGGAAGAATTAATTTATCCTTAATAAACTTCCAGATAATACGGGTCATTTCGTCGCCATCAAGTTCTACAACGGGATTGGCTACTTTAATTTTGCTCATAACAAGTTGGTTTTAATTTTAAGAGCTTCAAATATATAAATTCAGATTTAAAAAGCGAATTATCTGCAATAAAAAAGCCTCTCCGGCGGGAAAGGCTTTTATAGTCAATGAGGTAATTATTATTTATGTTCTTCTTTCTTAGGTTCTTCCTTTTTGGTAGTTCCGGAGTTAGAAGTTTTATTGCTTTCGTTAGTTCCCTTTTTAGGACTGTTTTTTCCCGGTAATCCTTTTTCATTAATAGCCATACGGGTTTTTGGAGCCGCACTTTCTTCTTTCTTTTCTTCCTTTTTCTGCTCTTTTTTAGGCTCTTGTTTAGTTTCCTGTTTTTTATCGTCTTGTGCTTTTGCTGAAAAAGCTAACATTAGTGATAAAGCCAAGGTTGTAAGTATTGTTTTTTTCATGATTCTGAATTTTAATTAAAAGTACAAATTTTATAAAGCGGGAAGTTAAAACAAAGAATAAAAAATGTTAAGGCTATTTCAACAATTCCATTGCTTCCTGAAGTGAAATAATTTCATCCTTAAAGATAGCAATAATGAAAGCCTCAGGGAAACCTTTGTCTTCAAGCTGTTTACGTGCTTCTTCAGCTTTTTGATACTCCTTATAAGAACCAATACTATAACGAATCATTCCGGTAGAAGTAGTTTGTTTTTCCACACCTTGTAAGTCCTTAGTTTTTTCGTCCATATCAGCAGCTGCAGCCGGACGTTTTAAAGCACCTATTTGTAATTTAAAGCTGATTAAAGATTTATCAATTGTGCTAAATGTTTTGCTTTCATTTAAATCTTCTTTTTGTTTAGTCTCCATAGTTGCCCCGGCTTTTTCCATCGCAATACGTTTTCCGTCTTTGTATGCTGTAACAAACGCATCGGTATAACCCATTAATACTAAATCGGCACGTTTAGAAGCGGCTTCTTGCAATGTTTTATAACCATTGGTAACGTAACGGAAATAATTGTCTTCAGTTTTTAATTCTACCACATCAGAATTTTTAAATGCAGCGGTTGAAATTTTATTCTTGTACGCGCCTAATTGCACACGATAAACAACCGATCCTTTTTCGAAGTTAGCGGAACCTGAAGATGTACCACTTTCATTTCCGCCTGTACCGGACATTGTATTACCGGTGGTATTTGCAGTATTGTTTCCAGTTGTGTTTCCGGTTTGGTTGCCTTGATTGTTATTGGCATTATTTACATTATTCCCGGTTTCATTGCCTTGATTATTATTCGCGTTATTGCCAGTTTCGTTACCCTGATTATTATTCCCGTTATTTCCTGTCTCGTTACCTTGATTATTGTTTTGATTATTATTGGCAGCCACAGTATCGGATGTTACAGCAGTTTGTGTAGCGTTAGTTGCCGCTTCTAATTCCGCTTCTTTAATCGCAGCTTGCAATTCTTCTTCCGTCATTGTAGAATATTTATCGTTTTTAAAATATCCTACCATCGCTTTTTTATTTCCTTCAGCAATAAATTCATCTCTGCGCTTCGCTGCCGCTTTTACTTCATCATAAGTTCCTGCTGTGTATACAACTGTTGTACCATCATCTAAAACGGTTGATTTCATATCACCAATACTTAATAAGTATGCCATTTCATCGCTTGGAACCCCACCGGCGTATCTTGCCAATTCAACTGTATAACTACGCTGTTCTTTCTTCTTTTTCTTCTTTGCTTTTGGCATTACTAAATCATATGCATTACCAATTTGCTCTGTTGTTCTATCCAAACCAATAGAATCAAAATAATGATCGTGCCAATCTTGCCAAAACTCATCTGTTAATGCAATTCCTTTTAAGTTAACTTCTACGCCTTTAGGTGATGGAATTTCTTCATCCCTATAATCAGGAACACCATCCATATCTTCATCCAACGGACAACCGAACTTATCTACTTTTACTCCTTCAGGTGTACCTTGACAATTATCATCCCAATCACGTACGCCGTCTTTATCGTAATCAGCATTATCAATGGCTAACCAATCCAGATTGTCGAAATACTCAGCGGGCAAAGTATCCTTTTTCTTTCTGTTCATTACTAAATCATATTGTAAGGCTACGGAAGTATAAACGAACTTATCCATCGCTTTTGTACCTGCACGATTACCTACACTTTTATTTGTGATACCGTCAATATAATCTGTATTTGTGAAATAATACTGCACCCCCATTTTAAAATCGAAGCGCTCGGTAATATGCATGATAGCACCGAATCCAAATGGAACGGCCCAAGCACGTTCAGGATATTTTCCGAAACCATCGGCATTTAACTCACGGATATCAGTTTCATATTTATAATCACGCACCAAATCCTTTGCAAACTGTGAGCCTGCACTTCCCTCCTCCATATTCTTAATGGATCCATCACTCCAGTAATGGTATTTTTCTCCATTACGATCATATAAATCAGTTTTAGAGAGAAATTCAAAACTTGTAATTCCTAAACTCACCCAAGGACGAATACGATATCTGTCAGGAATAAAATTTCCAAAATCATATAATAAATTAACCCCTCCTGCTCTTATTTCAGATTGGAAATTTTCATGTCGATTCGGTAAATTTTCGTAAGCACCTAGCTTACCAAACAACATGTTAAAGTTTATCATCAGGTAACGATTTAAACGATGAGATACATTCAAATCAAAACCAACTCGTGATATCCATGGTGCCTGATAATGCTTTTTGTATAAGTCGCCATAAAACGACAACATTCCGGCGCCTAAGGATATCTTTGGATTAAATACAGGCATGCCAGGGCCGTAATCAAATTCTTCATAGGCCGGGAAAATACTTTTTCGAGCAGTATCAGGGCCTAGAAAAAAGTTAATGTCATAAGGAGGCACCATTGGTGCTTTGGCATCAGGAATTACAGAAATCGTATCTTCGGGAGTTGAAGCAGCAGCTGTACTGTCGGCTTGTGAGAACGAGAATGCCGGTAACAGTAAAAACATTAAGCACCTAAGTAACTGCTTCATAATTTATCAATACGTTAAAGATACAAAATTTACTTGTACCATTTCTGATTAGAAATCATTAAAGCTTCCTGAACCGTAATACGTGTTGGTCCGTTATAGGCTGCAACAAACGCACCGTTTACCCCTTTACCCTTTGCTGTTTCGCGGTGGTCGCGGGCTTGTTTGTATTCGTTATGTTTTCCAATCATGAATTTCGTAAATCCCCCCGCCATTTCACTTCGGATATTCTCAGAAATTTTATACATAGCAGCCAATCGTGAAGAAGTTACATTCATATTTGTGTAAGCACCAATTTGCACACAATAAGAAATGTTACTGTTCGTTTTTGCAGTTTCGGTTGGCGTTGTTGTAGCACTAGGCGTTTCGGTTTTCGTTTCTGTTGCAGTTTCAGGAGTTTCAGTCTTTGTTTCGGTAGCTGTAACAGGTGTTTCCGTTTTTGTTTCAGTTGCAGTTACAGGAGTTTCCGTTTTTGTTTCAGTTGTAGTTACCGGTGTAGAAGTTTCTTCAAACGCCGGAAGTTTTTCGAACGGTAATTTGTAGAATTTTGACTGATTACTTTCTAAATAAGAAAATTCACCTTCCATCATTACATCTGTTTTTAGATTTCCACTTAACACATAAGAGATTTCTAATTCTTCTGTTTCAGGAACATTTACCCAAACAAATTTGATACGATTATCTGCCACTGAAAATGAACTTCCGTTAGTTTTATCTGATTTAGCAGAAAACCCTTCCGGTAAATTATCACTATAACGAGCAAATCCTTTAATGCCGTCTTTTTTGATTTTCACATTCACATTCCATTCGCCCGCATTAGCTCCTTTTGTTATGGTGCGTTTAGCACTCACCAAACTATTTGGTTCTTCTGCTGAAACAGGCTCGGGCGTTTTTGTTGTTTCAGGAGCCTTTGTTTCGGTTTTCGCAGTTTCAGTGGTTTTTGTTTCGGTTGGAGTTTCGGTTTTTACCGGTTCAGTTTTTGCAGTTTCAGTTTTTACCGGTTCGGTTGTTTTAGGGGCTTCCGTAGTTGAGGGAGCTTCTGTTTTTGTTTCTGTTGGAGTTTCAGTTTTTGCAACCGCATTTCCGTCACCAACCATTACCTCAACGGCAGGCATTTCCACCACTTGTTTATTATTGTTTTCTATATAGGAGAATTTAGCACCAATTGCTTTTGTGCCATTTGCACCGGCATCAGCAACTAATATAAATTTGATGGTGAATTCAGCATCAGAAGGTACTCCGGTCCAAATCCATTTACCAATACCGGAAGCAAAAGAGAAAGTTGCTCCTTTATTATCGGATTCTTTTACTGACATGCCTTCCGGCACTTCTACCTGCAGCTTAGCAAAGCCGCCAAGGCTACCTTTGTTTACAATCAGTTCGGCTGTTACTTCCGTTCCTGGTTTCATACTTGCCGGGAAGTTTCCCTTAACTGTTACCGGCCCGTTTTCAAAAAAGATGCTGTAAAAAAACAGCGCTATTGAATTGATTGCTACTAAAAGGTATTTTATCATAGTTTATTTATTGTTCAAAGAAGAAATCGATCAATCGATTTATTCTCTCAACATTGAAGTCGGATTCTCCCTCGAAGAACATATCGATTGTTTTTCGAATTTCATCCGCCGATATGTACCCGTCATTATTGACGTCGGCCGATTTCAATTCGGCAGGTATAGACGCTGTCTTACCTGACTTTTCTTTTATTTCCTTTCCCTTCGTTTCAACTTGCTTTAAATAATCTAAACTTGGCATTTCATTAAACCCTCCGCTGCGTGAAGTAGCTAAAGAATCCCATTCTAACTGACGCGATGCATAATCTTCTTCGTTAATGGTTACACCATAACCGTCAGTTTTTGCTCCCGGTTTTGTGTTTGGCTCATTATCCATGTAATCAGGAGTTCCATCCATATCCGTATCAACAGCACAACCTTCGTTACCCACTTTTGCTCCTTTTGGTGTTCCTAAACAATTATCTTTTAAGTCTACAATACCGTCTACATCATAATCACTATTATCAATCGCTTTAAAATCTACACCATCGTAAGGAGATTTAGGTTTTTTATTTAATGAATAGTTAACAGAAACATTGGCACCTAACCAACTGTCATTACCACCATTCTTATAATTATCGATGTAATCAGTAAATGCCAGATTATAATTCATTGCAACCTTTATGCTGATGCGATAGTCAACATTAAATTTTAATCCCAAATTAATTGGTAAATACAAGGTGTTGCGTTTGTAATTTACCGCTGAATCTGTTAATGTAGTTTCATAATTGTAATCGCGTTGCATAACTATTGCGAGGGGATCGTTAGCCGGAGATTCGGCTAAATCACGTATGGAGCCGTCTGACCAATAATTATATTTTGTACCGTTAGCGTTTTGCAAATCACCCTTAGGATCAAATTTTAAAAAGCCTAATCCAACCGAAATAAACGGTGATGCTACAGGCGAAGTATCTTTCATGCGATCGAAATACGCGGTTACATTGAGTTCGCCTCCTATTACTGTTGACATAAAATTGCGGTGTGAATCTTTACTGAAATCACTGCCCTGCAATTTTCCATACAAGCCGTTGAGACCTACACCTACAAATTTTCCTACACGATATTCTGCACCGAGGTTATACCCCATACGTGCATCGTTAAAGAAATTGGTGTTTCGTTGTTTACCAACGTCGCCTGTAAATTTTAACGCATTTACACCTGCATTAATACCGAATTGAGCGGTTGCCGCAACTGCAACGCACATCAAACTAGAAAATAATACTTTTTTCATTTAGTATTTTTTAAATTGTTTTTACGCTATTTAACCGCTAAAAACTTATTTAGCAGCCATTTCGTCTCTGAAGAAACGAGATGTTAAAATAGTGCAAAATTCGGTACTAGCAAAACTAAATCAAAAAAGAAACCGCCTTGGGCGGGCGGTTTGAACTTGTAAACAAGTGAATGTTAAAAGCATTTAAAGTGAAGGAGTTCGACCGCCATCCACCGGTAAATT
>CAYQDP010000035.1:0-13289 GCA_964416235.1 uncultured Flavobacteriaceae bacterium
GTACTGGGGCTGGTAAAAATATGCAAAACCACTAAACAAATCTATTTTAGATTTAGGACTTACAATAATTAAAGTGATTAAAAATAAAATAAAGCTTTCTGTTTTCATGGATTATTTTTATATTTAGTTATATGAAAATATTCCGATTCTTACTTTTTATCCTAACAATATTCTTTTTTCCAGCCTATTCACAATCTCCTTCGGATTTAAAACCGGGTGATGTGATTAACGAAACCTTGCAGGTTATTGATGAAAATGGCAACAAGCTAGATTTTAAAATTCCTGCTGAGGATAAATACTTAATCGTTTACAAATACCGCTGGCGTGATGAAGGAAAGGGTATCGATAATGCCGACTCTATTAAAGAACTTGAAACTGAAATCATCGAAATTTTATTACAGGCAAAAATCAAAAACATCAAAGTGGTTTGTTTGAGTTATGATTACGGACCAAATCTTCCGAAATGGCAAGAGCATTTAAAAGCTAAAAAACCTTTTCGTGTGAATTCCACTTATCGTGTGGATTATTATAATTTGGGCAACAATAGTAAAGGTGATCAACGTAGCAAGCAATTGTTCAGTAAAATTACCATTATCGCTCCTGACGGAACTTTATTACGTTGGTCGAGTTCCATTGGGAAATTTGATTATAATACCAAAAAGAGTACGATCATTCGTGCTAAATTGGTAACTGAAACAAACGGGAGAAAACAACCTTTGGAAGATGCATCTGTGCATGTCGTTTCAAGTTACAAGAAAGATACTTTAGCGGGTACTCACACCAATTCTATGGGTGATTTCGAAATTTATTTGGCTGATAAAGACATGAGCTATAGCTTACGTGTAACACCAAAGCAAAAAGTAAACAACGTTTCTTTATTAACTCGCGGCGGAACGGAAATTTCTAAATTCAATATCACGCCGGCAGGATTTGAATATAAATTATTACAAGCTGAGGTTACACGTTTGTCTGAATTTGAACCAAGCGAAGATATTACCGAGCGTTACAGTAAATTCAGTGAATCGGATGAAGGGGAAATGACTTCCATTCAAACTATTTATTACGAGTCGGGAAAAAGTGATATTCGTCCGGAGTCAAAACCTACCATTGATAAAGTGATTCAGATTCTGAAAGACAATCCTAAAGTGCAATTGGAAATTACTTCACACACCGATGCGGAAGGCGATGATGCGTTTAATTTAAAATTATCAGAACAACGCGCTGCTGCTGTTGTGAATTATATTGTTGCTGCCGGAATTAAGGCCAAACGATTAAAATCTTTAGGTAAAGGTGAGACAGAAATCCGAAATCGTTGTACAAACGGTGTGCTTTGTTTTGACGACGAACACGAGTATAATCGAAGAACAGAGTTTAAATTTATTAAGTAAGATGATAAATTTATTTATTTCCTTACTCTTAATTTTTTCTACTGAATTATTTTCTCAAACTAAACCGGCACCTACGTTTTATGCCAGTTTGGATTGTGCAAATTCGAATAAGCAAATAAATAAAAGTAATCTGTCAAAATGCACAAAGCTTCTATTATCAGGACCGGATTCAGAAAACTATACAATTATTTCTGCCGTTATTAGTTTTAAAATTGGAGAGGTAATTAAGGAATTTGTTGTTGTTGAAGGTATCTTTAGTAAAGAAATCTTAGCGCAAATAAATAAATCCAAACCTGGTGATTATTTTTTTATTGAAAATGTTCGCGCTAAACTGGCCGGTTCCGATATTGTCAAATCGCTTTCAGCAAGCAAAATTAAAGTCATAGCTAACTAACGTTTAGCACCTTACCGTCACAAAATCTAAAGCCGATTTAGGAGCTTTTAATAATAAATTAGGTTTCCCCGCATTATTGTCGTACATTTGTTCTGTCTTTAGAAGATTGTATCTCAATCAGTTTGTAGCTCCACAGTGCAATTCGGTATTTTTTACATTTTTCTTAGCCACAATTAATGGTATAAATGTATTAGTACAATTACCGAGTATTTATTTAAAAACAATTAATGACCTTTTCAGATTTAAAACTTATCAAGCCTTTAGTTTTGGCTTTAGATAAGATTGGGTATACAACACCCACCCCCATTCAGCAACAATCCATTCCGGCGATATTAGAAGGCCGCGATATTTTTGGATGTGCGCAAACCGGTACAGGCAAAACTGCTGCCTTTGCTTTACCGATTTTACAATTATTAGACAGCAACAAAGAAAACAACAAACAACGTTCTATTAAAGCATTAATCTTAGCGCCTACGCGTGAATTAGCTTTGCAAATCAGTGAGAGCTTTAAAGATTATGGTTATAATTTACGTTTATCGCATACAACTGTATTCGGTGGTGTATCACAATTAGCACAAACAAAAGCATTGCGTGCCGGCGTTGATGTTTTAATTGCAACACCGGGTCGTTTACTCGACTTAATGAATCAAGGCTTTATTAGTTTAAACAGCGTTGAACATTTTGTATTGGATGAAGCGGATCGCATGTTAGACATGGGCTTTATTAACGACATGAAAAAAGTAATTGCAAAATTACCGGCGAAACGTCAGACTTTATTTTTCTCTGCAACAGCAGCACCTGATATCATGAAACTGGCGAACACCATTTTGAAAAATCCGGTGCATGTAGCGGTAAGTCCTGTTTCATCAACTGCAACATTAGTTGACCAAAGCGTATTTTATGTGAAACGCGAAAACAAGCGTAATTTATTAAAACACGTTTTAAAGAGTAATGAAATCGAACACGTATTGGTGTTTACGCGTACCAAACGCGGTGCCGATAAAGTGGCAAAAGATTTAAATAACGATGGTATTAAAGCAGAAGCTATTCACGGTAATAAATCACAAGGCGCGCGTGAGCGTGCTTTGAAGGGATTTAAAAACAGAAGCATTCGTGTATTAGTAGCCACTGATATTGCATCACGAGGAATTGATGTAGACAAACTATCACATGTTATCAATTTTGAAATTCCTGAAGTAGCAGAAACCTATGTTCACCGAATCGGAAGAACAGGCAGAGCCGGCGCAAGCGGAACAGCTTTATCGTTTTGCTCACAGGAAGAATTAAGTTACATGAAAGACATTAGTAAATTAATTAAAAAGAACATTGCTGTTTCTAAGCATCCGTTCTCTTAATGGTTTACTGATAAATAAATAAAACAAATAATAACCCGCTCTTTCTATTAAGGAGGGGCAAAAAAACAAAACAAAATGAAAAACGGAACAGTAAAATTTTTTAACGACGTAAAAGGCTTCGGATTTATTAAAGGTGATGATGGACAAGAGATCTTTGTTCATGTAACCGGATTAAAAGAAGAGATTCGTGAAAACGATCAAGTAGTTTATGAAGTTCAAGAAGGAAAGAAAGGCTTAAATGCTGTTAATGTAAAATTAGCTTAATTGCATTTTACCATTTTTTCACTCTATATTTAAAGTGAAAAATCAAACCCCGGAGCATTGCTTCGGGGTTTTGTTTTAATGAATTATTCAAACTAGTGAATTGAATAGTGTAACTGCACCAATCCTTTTTCATAGGATTTTGAAGAGATTAACTTCAGGCTTTGCTCAGGTCTTCCGTCTTTGAATAATCGAGTACCTTCGCCTAATAAAACCGGAATGACTGAAATAATAAGTTCGTCAATGAGCTTATCTTTCAAGAGCAAGTTCACCATTTCAGCGCCGCCGTCACAAAAAATGTTTTTTCCTTCCTGAGATTTCAATTGTGAAATCAATTTTTTCAAATCACCGTTATAGTAATGTAAATTACCTTCACTTGCTTTGTAATGTCGAGTTATTATGTAAGTAGTTTTATCCTTGTGTGGAAATTCATCAACATGTTTCATTACCCAATCGTAAGTTTTTCTTCCCAATATCACAGTATCCACAGATTTAATGAAATCAAAATAGCCATAGTCTTCACCTTCTTTTTGTACACTGTTTAAAAAACTTAAGTCATCATTTGGCTTTGCAATGTAGCCATCCAAACTCATGGCAATGTATAAAATAACTTTTCTGTGCGTACTCATGTTATAAGTTACAGTTTAGGTTAATAATTAAAATTTGCTTGATACTATTTTGTTTTTCAATTTGGATTTGCTCCTGCATTATTATAGTCGAATCCCTATTACACACACATCATCTACCTGTTCCAAATCACCTTTCCAGTTGTCAAAGGTGTGTTTTAAAATTTCTTTTTGATCGCTTAATGGTTTGCCATGATTTGCAAGTATTACTTCATTAAGCTGTTTGTATTTAAATTTCTTTCCCTTAGGTCCGCCAAATTGATCGGCATAACCATCCGAGAAAAGATATAGGATGTCATTGGTGTTTAATACAATTTCCTTATTTGTAAATGGCTTCTCGTTCGCGTAATTCCCGATAGGTTGTTTGTCGGGCGACAATTCTTTCATAGTGTTTTCGCTATAATACCACAAAGCATTGTTGGCACCTGCATATTCAATTTCTATAGTTGAATTGTTTTTGGAAGGGTGAAGGTGTATCAGACAAATATCCATACCATCATTCACATTCTCTTCATTGCCCTGAAAAGCAATTTTTACTAATTCTCTTGTTTTATCTAAAATAGCTGACGGTTTTTTTAATTTAAATTCATTAACAGCTCTTTCAAGAGAATTGTTACACACTACTGAAACAAGAGCTCCCGGAACACCATGTCCGGTGCAATCACACACTGCAAGATAAATCGAATCTTCTTTTTTATAGAGCCAGTAAAAATCACCGGCTACTATGTCTTTTGGTTTGTAGAATATAAAGTATTCTTTAAAGCTCTGTTTAAATAAATTATCTGCAGGTAAAATGGCGTTTTGTATACGCTTGGCATAAGTAATGGAGTCAAGAATCTCTTTATTTTTTACTTCTAAAATTTCTTTCTGTTGTTCTACCAAGTGCTTTTCTTTATCCAAAAGCTTGTTAGCTTTTTGTTTATTCAGGTAAGCGTAAAGGGCGAATCCTCCAAGCAGTAGTGACACACCAATGCCAATCATTAGCATCATACTTTTATTTTCCTGCTTTTCTTTTTCTAATTGCTCAATGGCAGCTTTTTCTTTTAATTTCAGAAGTTCTTTATCCTTTTTCTCTACTTGATATTTAGTATCGAGCTCCGCCATGTTCTGCGAGTTAGAAAGTTTTATTAAACTATCATTTAAGTTTACTTTTTTTCGTAAGTAGAAAATACTGTTTTTATAATCACCCTTGTTCTCATATATTCTACAATAAAGATCGTAACCATTAATAAGGTCATTAAATCTGTTTGTCTCAATCCAGTATGCTTTGGCGCGATCTAATTCTTTAATTGCATCATTATATTTTTTTTGTTTAAATAATACTTTACTAATGCAGTAGTATGCATAGGCACTTGTTGATCCGTCACCTTTTAGTTTATCTATTGAAATGGCCTTTTCAAAATACTCAAGGGCGGCTTTAAGATCATTACTTGATTCTTCAATGTACTCGCCGTAATTATTATATAAAACACCTAAATATCCGGATTGTAATTCTTCGGCAATTTTTATGGCTCGCAAATAGAAATCTCCTGCCAGTTTAGAGGAATCAGGAAAGGCCTGCAATAAAACTGCCTTAAACATATACGGTGTAATTAAATTCTCCTGATTCGTAGAATTACCGCGTTTGTAATGATTTATTAGAATATTTACATATCTAATCGCGTCATTTAAATTACCCTTGTAATAATGTATACGTGCAATTCTGTAATAGCAATTAGCAATGGAAGTGTAGTCGCCTTTTTTTTCGAATTCTCTAGAGGCGCTAAAGTAATAATGAAGTGAGGAGTCATGTTTAAGAATAGCGTCGTATAGTATTCCTAGCACAAAGTGACTCCTGCCGCATTGTTGGTGATTATTATTGTTATAACCGGCTTCGTAAAGCTTAGAAAATGCGCGAATAAACTTTGGTTTAAAGTCTTCTATTTCAAATTTCGAAGCTAAACTGTGTATGGCAGGGGTTGATTTTTTAAATATGGAATCAGGGGAGTCTTTGCTTAAAACAGTAATAAGCGAATCAACATACTTATCTGATTGGGCAGATAGCGGTTTTAATAATACGATTAGAAAAAGTATGATTATTGCTTTCTTAATCTTAAATGGCATACAGTTTAAATATAGCAAAAAATGAAAAATAAACCTTTTTTTGGATTAAAAATTTAGGCGTTTGTACTCTGGAAACCTTACAGAATGGGATTCGATAGATGAAAATATTTCTTGTTGAAAGAGTTGAATAATAAAAAAACCAGAAGTATTATAATTAATACTTCTGGTTGTAGTCTGGGGGATTTAATTTAATCCTTAATTATTTTAAGAGCTTATAGGATTGAGTTTCACCTTCCATAAAGGCGTTCAGAATATAAATTCCGCTGCTGTATGATGATAAATCGATGGTGGTTGTTTGACTGTCAATTTTTTTGCTTAATATTTTTCTTCCGGTTAAGTCAAAAACTTCAATTATACTTATTTCGGCTGCACTCGTTAGGAAATAGGTATCATCCAATTTTTTAATCGTCATTTTTTCCTTTTTCAATTCATCAATCTTTGTGATTGTTACACAGCTGTTAGAATGTTGCGTGCTGATGGTTGTTGGGAAAAAGTTGAGGTTATTACTATAAGTGTGATTTGTAAAGGTAATACTAGCCGGCGATGGTAACAGACTTGTTAAACCGAGTGAAGAAGTAAAAGCACTGGAACATGATGTTTCTCCAAGTGATTGTGTTTTCATGAATTCAAAATTGCTAATTGAAGTTGAACCGTAAGCAAAGTACATATTTGCGGAAGTCCAATGAGCTGTTACTGCTTCAGCGAGGGGATAAGCGCTAGTGAGGTAGTCTCTGCCGCTCACAAATGTGTAATTAGTGTCGTAGATAACCAAACGATTGTTAATTCCAACCCCTCGCCAAAAAACAATTTTATTATTGATTAAATCTCCATTTGTATAAGTAGCAAAAGCGTCGGCACATGTTTGTTTGGCACTAAAGGATAGTGCTGTGTCTAGTTTTACGCAGGTGCCTTGATAGAACATAAGAACAGTGTTGTTATTTAATTTTCTAAGTTTAAATAAAGGACAAGGATCGCAAACACTTAGTTGAATTGGTGTGCCTAACGGAATCCCATTTTTATTCATTCGCGTAACAAAACCTCCCGGTTGAGACGGGCTATTCCCACCATAAACCATTAGTGAATTGTTACTGATTTGTGTTACTGCTCGGAGTCGACATGAACCTGTTGTGGTGTAGGTATTTTGAGAAATCAAACTACCATTGGAAGCATTTACACATAAAAAATATCCGCGATTAATTGCCGCTGTGGGTGTACTTGCCGATCCAACAACAACTATTTCTCCTGTTGAACAACGAATCATGTCCAAAGGTGTAATTGTGGTTGAGGTTAACGAACTGTATTCTTTGTAAAAATTGATGCCATTGAGGCCCGTATCTAAACTACAGATAAATGGTAAAATGGCCGAGGAGAAACTGCGTGTACCGCATAAAAAAACTGTACCACCTGATACGCTAATGAAAGAGGTGCGAGCTGTTGAATCACTAATAGTAATTGTTTTTAGAGGATTGCCATCTAAATCATTTTTTTGAACGATGGGTCCATTGGATTTGTTATACGTATAATAAAGTCTATTACCGGAATGACTACTATTTACTTTCACAGGTGTACTGAAGCTAACGCTGTAATTCTTTACTACACTTATAATGGTTTGAGCATGAATGAAGAAAGGTAAGATAATAAGAAGGGTAATAATCTTTTTCATAGGTTGAGGGTTTCACATACAAACACAAACACTATGCCAGAAGTTGTTAATTTGACTCCTAAGAATCGATAGATATGACCCTTATTTACCTGATACTTCTGATAAACTGTTTTTTAATGCGCCATAAAAAGTAGAAGAAGGTTGCGCACCCGATACCACATATTTGCGATTGAAAACAAAAAACGGAACACCTGTTACGCCAATTTTGTAAGCTTCATCAATGTCTTTTTTTACTTCTGCAGCATAAGCATCGCTTTTTATCACCTCATTCGCTTCTTTCTCATCTAAGCCAATCTCTTTCGCGAGTTGAAGTAGTGTTGCAGCATCGCACATGTTTTTTCCTTCTGTAAAATAAGCCTTAAACAAACGCTCTTCGGCTTCATCGCCTAAGCCTTTTGTTTTGGCAAACTGAATTAAGCGATGCGCGTCAAACGAATTAGCTACAACTGCTTTTTCAAAATGATAATCCAAGCCGGCGTTTTTTGCCATTTGTACGACGTTTTCGTGCATACTCACCGAATTTTCATAACTGATGCCTTTGCGTTCGGCTAAATATTGGTAGGCATTTAATTTGCTTGCGGGCTTTGGTAAATCAGGATCTAATTGAAAGCTGTGCCACACTACTTCTATGTCTTTATTATTTTCCAGTTGTTTTAAGGCTTCTTCAAAATGGCGTTTGCCTATGTAACAAAACGGACACATAATATCCGACCAAATTTCAACTTTTACTTTTGCAGTGCTCATAAGGGTATCTTTTTTTACAGACTCACTTTTTGTTTGCGAGAAAGCAGTTACACTGCAAAGAAGTAAACAAAAGAGAGTTATTTTTTTCATATTTAGTTATAGATTTAATTCTTTCTTCCGTTGCGCGCAATAATACGCTTACGGTGCTTAGAGCCCCATTTGTGTAATTCGCCGAGTAGGGGCTTTATGGTTGTACCATAATTGGTTAATTCATACTCGATGCTTACCGGTAATGTATCGTACACATGCCGTTCTACCAATTCATTCATCTCTAAATCTTTTAATTCTTTGGAGAGAACCTTGGGTGTGAGGCCGGGAATTTCGCGTTGTATTTGCTTGAAACGTTTTTTGCCAAAGGAAAGCGAGAGTATAATTTGCAATTTCCACTTACCGCTTAATACATCTAAGGCGTCTTTAACGGGCAAAAGTAATTTCGCGCATTGCTCACCGGAGGCATGTGTCGGACATTTACGTTTATCGTATTCATACGTTTCCATGCCGTAAAGATATCAAATAATTATCAGCTTTCCTTTTTATAGTGGTTTCCTAAAGTATAGCGGTTTCCGCGGGGAAAGTAGTTACAAACGTAAAGCAGGTTACCATAATTTTGTTGTCAATCTATAAAACTAAAATCATGACAAAAACTACACGCATTATTTCCATCGTATTAATGGCTTTACCATCAGCTATGTTATTAATGAGCGCCATTATGAAATTCACGCAAGCGCAACCTATTGTGGAAGGCTTTACCAAATCCGGACTCATTGGTTATTTAAATCTTATTGCTGTTATAGAGCTTTTAGCAGTGGTATTATTCTGGATTCCTAAAGCACACAAAGTTGGTTTTCTTCTTTTGTGTTCTTATTTGGGAGGAGCAATTTGTATGGAACTCGCCGGAGGACAATTTCCGACAGCGGCTGTTTTCCTCGCGCTTATTTGGATTGGTGTTTATCTGAAAAACAAAGCCATGTTTTTACAAGAAACAAAAGCCGCTTAACAAAATTATTCTAAATGTTGGGTAAAAGCCGTCGCAATCGCGACGGCTTTTTTTGTTAGGTGAAAATTAAATTAAGAAGTAAGAAGTTCATTCCGATAGTTATCAGGAATGTGATATAGGAAGATAAAAACAACCTTAGAGAACTTCAAGTAAATTATTGTTTAATAAACTTAATGGTTTCCCCTTCTGCGGTAAGAAAATATATTCCCGGTTTAAGCCATGAGATATCTATTTTATCTTGTAACTCTCCGGCTTTAAGAGTTCTCCCGGTATAATCACTAATCGTGTACTCGATATTTGTAAGAGAGCTTTCACTTTTAATATTTAAAACATCACTCGCCGGATTCGGATAGATAGAAATCACATTTTTTGTGAGTGAATTGATACCGGTACTAATACTATAATTAGGATCAGGATTGTAAATATGAATTAATCCGCTGTTGCCGGTGGTGCCGTACATCGGATTACCGTAAACTATTCCCGTATTGTTAAAGCAGGTAATTGCCGGAGTATTTACGTTACTGTATGGATTAAGAAAATGATTATCCACTACGAATTTCATGAAAGGTCCGGAAACAGAGCTGCCGCCACAATTATAACTGATAGGATTATTTACAGAGTAAGGACCAAAATGAACTTCAATTTTTCCTGTTGCTTCATAGAACCAATATTGAAAGTTTACAAAATCCAAACCTGTTAATGTTCCGGTACAATAGCTCGCATGGTCATATTCTAGGCCTGCATTGCTGAATTGAATTTTGGCAATACGGTTGCCTGCAGTACCTGTTAATTCAAACGCAATAGGAGATTTTGAAACACTGGTACCGTATCCATTATCAGTCAGCAAATTTCCACC
The DNA here is from genome assembly GCA_964416235.1 of uncultured Flavobacteriaceae bacterium. GTDB lineage: Bacteria > Bacteroidota > Bacteroidia > B-17B0 > Aurantibacillaceae > JAHEYG01. Next base: position 10,388 of record CAYQDP010000035.1, read on the forward strand.
GAATGGCCAGTGATATAGTAAAAGTGTATAAGCGGCCGCGGTTGTAGGAAAATCAATTCTTCCCGCAAATACGTTTATTGCATTACAGGTACGCCCAGCTGTTAAAGGAAGTGTAAAACCTAACGGGACACTATATGTTGAATTCATGGTCCATACTTGTCCAAGATTAATGCTTGTAGTATTAGTCAAGGGGGCATAGGTACCTGTTGCTGTTGAAAAAGTATAGGCACACTGAGATCTAGAGATAATAGAGAATCCTAAAACAAGAATGCCGACTAAAATTAATTTTAAATTTTTCATAAGAAGAAAATTGCTTATACTAATATAGAAAATTATGATGAGAATAAAAAACGACTTTATCAGATGGTTGATCAAAGCGCAGATTGCATCCCGATAGCTATCTAGACCGCGCTAATGGATGAAAGCAATCTTATTCAGATTTCTTTTCATCTTTATTTTTTGAAATAAAAATGCTTAAACCAATATTCCATGTTACGGAATGAGTTTGAAGGAGCCATTTATTTTCCCAATAACCATAATTTGAATTAATGTAATACCAATTACTTTTTGAGGCTGCAGTAAACTCAAGGTATCGATAAGCAAGGGAAGCGTTTAATGCAATTAATGAATTAATAAAATGGTTAATACCAAAGTGCCCTTCGCCAAATAGATTATTGCTGTTTCCTGAATAATTGCTTCTACCGATTTCTTCACCGATTTCAGAATATGAGATTCCTGTGCTTTTATTTAAAATTGTGAAATCATAACCTCCGCCTATTTGAAAATAGAAATTCGTTGTTTCATTTTTTAACGGGATATAATATCTAATAAATGGCGAAATACCCAGATTAGAGCTGCTGCTTTTTTGTTGCGAATATAGTTTGTTGTCTTGGTAATAGTTCGAGTGGGAATTTATGTAGCTAAAGTACAGGCCGCTTCCTATTACAATTTTTTTACTTATAAAATACCCAATACGCGGATAGAGTACGAAATGAAAATTACTTCCTTTTGATTGTCTTCCGGTATTTTGCGGTAAGTCTTTGTCTTTGCTTTTTGTGGCTGCAAGATTACCGATATTCGCATCAACTAACCAAAGGCCTTTTCTAATTTGTGCAAACGAGCTAATAATAAGTAATAAGCTCATGCAAGTATAAATAAATTGTCGTTTCATGTTGTTTTATCTAGTCAATAATAGTACCAATAAGGGTTAAATTATGACCTGATTTATAAGTGGCAGAAACTCTCTAATAAGTGGTGCTAATGAGAATGTGGAATTATTTTATGCCTACACTTGAGGTCGCAATTTGCGACCTCAAAGTTTTATACGCGTAGGTTGTCACATTTTGTGATAACCTTTTTTATTATGAAAATTGGAACGAAGTGAACAGATTACATCCCGATAGCTATCCGGACCGCGCTAACGGGTCGAAATCGACCCCTTTGAAATTAAGGTTGTAAAAGAACTGATTCAAATCTCGCTACTGGGACTTTATTTTTAATTAGGGCGAATTCGCCCTAATTAAAACCGGAATTGTATAGGTTAAAATCCCACCAACACGAACTTATTTTTTTGACACCCTATAGCCAATTTTTTGGCGTGTTACTGACTTTTTGTTTTTTTCAAGCAATTCATCTAAATATTGAAATACCACCTCAATGTTTTTGGTGTTGTTTTCGGTTTTCTTTTTTATTTCCTCAAAGGCAAAGCGTAGTTGTGTGACATCCATAATGGTCTGCCTTATTTTTGTAAATACCCTTATGATTATAATATTAACCTCAATTGCTTTTTTCGCTGTTGAGTACACTCGAAAGCATGGCTACACCCTGTTCTGTGAAACAATATGGTGGCCTTCTCAAACCCATCTTTAGTGATTTGGAGGTCGCAAATTGCGACCTCCAAATTTTTAACTCATGTTCAGTCATTTCAAACATAAAGTCAGCAGGAAATCGTTTTATATTCCGGTTCACTTGTTCCTTTAATCGTTTGGTTTCAACACTGTAAAGCCCCGCCAAATTACTATCGAGCATTACTTTATGCCCTCTTAGCAAGTAAATCTTACTTAATACAAATTCGTCAGCAACACTTATTTCATCCTTAATTTTTTTCATGTAAAATATTTTGCAGCAAAACTATAGGCAAAAACTGCAAGCTGCTTGCCATAAATTATAGCAAACAGATGAAGTGAACAAAAATTACAGAGATAAGGGCGGATTGCATACCGATAGTTATCAGAAAAGTGCTATCGGGTAAACCGGAATGAGTTATGATTCAAAATCTAATTTGAATTAAATTTTAATCCCAATCACACACACATCATCCACCTGTTCTAATTCACCTCTCCAGTTTTCAAAGGTGTTTTTTAAGATTTCTTTTTGCTCGCTTAAACTTTTGGCGCTCGTGGCTAGCAGCAATTCATTAAGTGCTTTGTATTTAAATTTCTTTCCTTTCGGGCCGCCAAACTGATCGGCATAGCCGTCGGTATATAAATACAAAGTATCACCCGCATTCGCTTCAATGGTAAATAATTTAAAGTTTTCTTTACGTTCGCCCATACCAACCGGCATACGGTCGGAGTCTGCTTCGACAAGCTCAGCAACCGCTTCATTTTTTATAAGAATTGGCGCGTTGTTAGCCGCCGCATAAGTGATTTTATTTTTTGATTTATCAATGCAAATTAAAATGCCGTCGAAGCCGTCTTTCTGTCCTTCTTTACTGATGTTATCAATTAAACGTTGTCGAACAAAATCAAAAATTTTATTTGGCTCTTCAATACCTTTTTCATTCACCGCTTCATTTAAGAAACTGATGTTTAATAAACTCATGAATGCGCCCGGCACACCATGTCCGGTTGAATCACACACTGCTAAATAAAATTTATTACCTCGTTTAGAAGCCCAGTAA
>CAYQDP010000036.1:0-13084 GCA_964416235.1 uncultured Flavobacteriaceae bacterium
CAAATTCTTTGTGTTTTATTCCAACAGGCAAAGTACCGTCAAACCAGAGGTAGTTTAAATCCAGAACATTTAAAACAAGTAACATGATGTTTAACACTGCAAACAAGGCCACACCGGTTAACATTTCAGTATCTTCTTTAAACAGGCGATTAAAAAAACCGGGCGATAAGGCCTTTTCTTTATCCAGTTCGTTACTGATCTCTCCTTCCGTTGATGTTAAAGTACCTAAGTGCCGAACATAATAATAACCGTATAGTAATAGCAATCCGCCCAATGTAAAAAACAACCAAGGCACAGAAATAAAATCGAGATTAATGTTTTTGGTAAAATCCTTAAACAAAGGATTTGAATTTTGATACATAACGAAAAACAAAATGGTTACCACCGCCACAATCATAAACATCAGCACCTTTACGTATATAGGCCGTTTGTTTTCAATTTCTTTAGAATTCTTGCGGCGCTTTATCATATCCAAAATCATCATGACTGTGGATGAACCGATAGAGCAAAACGAAAGAAACAGGGAAACAATTACCGATGTTTTTGGAGAAAAACTTACAACCGATAAAATCGCCAAGGATAAAATATTGGTAACAATGGCAAGGGGACTCGAATAAACCATAATACACGCCGAAGAAATTATGGAGCCCGCCGCAACTATTAACCAACTTCGGTTATTTCGCGCTTCAGGATTTTTGATGGCTGCACCTGCAACAAGTGCTAAATTGAAAATTAGAAAATTGATTCCGGCAGCTTGTTCATAAAACATATAGCTGTACAACAGAACCGACACGAGTAGTACCCAGTCGTTTTTTTTCATGTATAAAAGGGGTTTAGGCTTCTAACGTATTTATACCCGAAATAGTATAAGGTAATCCTTAAAAAAAGCTAAAAGAAATATATAAGCTTACTTGGCTTTGCTTCTTCTTTCCTTTTCTTTAATGATAAGGGATAACTCGCGACCGGTTTGACCTTTAACACTGGTGTTTTCCTGAGCACGGCGAATTAAATACGGCAATACTTCTTTCACCGGACCATATGGCACGTATTTAGCCACATTGTATCCGTTCTGCGAAAGATTATAACTGATATGGTCGCTCATACCAAGCAACTGTGAGAAAAATATTCTTTTATCGTTTGCCGCGATGTTTTTCTTCTTCATTAAATCCACTAACAACAAACTGCTCTTTTCGTTATGTGTACCTGCACACAAACCCATACGATCGATGTTCTCTACGCAAAATTCTACAGCTAAATCGTAATCTTTATCACTATTCGCTTTTGTGTCTTGTATTGGTGAAGGGTAATTCATTTCAACAGCACGCGCTCTTTCTTTCTCCATATAAGCACCACGTACTAACTTTGCCCCCACGTGATAACCGTTAGTCTTGCCCATTTCTAAGGATGTTTTCAAATAAGCTAAACGGTCTTTACGGTATAACTGAAATGTATTGTAAACAATAGCCGCGTTTTTATTATAGCGCGCCATGTTCTCATTGGCTAAATCATCAATAGCTTGTTGAATCCAGCTTTCTTCCGCATCAATAAACAAAGGCTGATTGTTAGTATATGCTTCTTCACAAATTCTACGTACACGTTCACGTACACGCTCATATTCGGAAAATTCTTCAGAAGTCAAAGTTTGTTTAGCGGTTACTTTCTCTAACAATGCAAACCGCGCCAATCCTGTTACTTTGAATACGCTAAACGGAATATTTTTGTCGTTTTTAGCACGATGAATGGTTTCAATGGTTTCCTTACAACAGTTATCAAAATCAGTTTCACTTTCTTTTCCTTCTACACTGTAATCCAAAATGGTTCCGATATTATACTTACCGAGTTGTTCAATTGTTCTGTTGCAATCGGCAATGTTTTCTCCCCCAACAAACTGTTTAAAGATGGTATTCTTAATTAATCCCTTAAATCCAAGCTTCAATCCTAATGGTGCTAAACCACCACCATACTTAACCAACATGGGATTACCAATTAACTTAAATAGCCAATAAGATTTATTTAAATCAGAATCACTTTTAGAAATAAAAGCAATTTGTGTGTTATCAAAAGAAACCATATTTAATTTTTTGAGCAGAAAAAAAGCATGTTATTCACATGCTTCTTCTGAATTTTATCTGTACATCACTTCTTTTACAGCTTTAACAGTACGAGCTACGTTGGGCAACGAAGCTTCAATTAAAGTAGGTGCATACGGTAAAGGAACATCGGCTGATGTTACACGACGTATTGGTGCATCCAAATAATCGAAAGCGTTTTTCTGAACATTAAATGTAATTTCACTTGAGATACTTGCCAATGGCCAAGCTTCTTCAACAATTACCAAACGATTTGTTTTTTTCACCGATTCAATCACTGTTTCGTAATCAATCGGACGAACAGTTCTTAAATCAATAACCTCAGCACTGATGCCTTCTTTTTCAAGTTCTGCAGCAGCAGCCATCGCTACTTTTAAAATTTTCCCGAATGAAACGATGGTCACATCGCTTCCCGGCTTTTTTATATCGGCAACTCCAATCGGAATTAAATATTCGTCCTCCGGAACTTCCATTTTATCGCCATACATTTGCTCACTCTCCATGAAAATTACTGGATCGTTATCACGAATAGCTGATTTCAATAATCCTTTTGCATCGTAACCATTACTCGGAACTATTACTTTTAAACCCGGACAATTCGCATACCAATTTTCGAATGCCTGTGAGTGCTGAGAACTCAACATACCTGCGCTTGCGGTTGGTCCGCGAAACACAATCGGAGCACCGTATTGTCCGCCACTCATACTTAATATTTTTGCTGCTGAGTTAATCACCTGATCAATTGCTACAAGAGAGAAATTGAAAGTCATAAATTCAACAATTGGACGTAAGCCATTCATAGCAGCACCAACGCCAATTCCTGCAAAACCTAATTCAGCAATTGGCGTATCAATTACGCGCTTAGCACCAAATTCGGCCAGCATACCTTTACTAACTTTATAAGCTCCGTTATATTCGGCAACCTCTTCACCCATTAAAAAAACGTTAGGGTCGCGGCGCATTTCTTCGCTCATTGCTTCCCTTAGGGCTTCACGAAATTCGATAACTCTCATAGCAGTGTTTTGTAGTGAGCAAAATTAGGGTTTTTCTGTTTATATCCTAGGATAAAAAGGGCCTAAAGTTTTTTTTGCCAAACAGCCTAAATTTTTATCTTTGCGAACCGTTTTTTATATAGCAAATTCTATGAAAATTTTAGTAGCCATCAGCAACGTTCCTGATACAACAACCAAAATTGCTTTCAGCGACAACGATACTAAGTTCAACACCGCAGGTGTTCAGTTCATTATTAACCCTTACGATGAGTGGTATGCCCTTGTTCGCGCCCTTGAATTAAAAGAGGCCGGCAAAGCAGAAAAAGTCACACTTATTCACGTGGGACTTGCTGATAGCGAGGCCACTATACGCAAAGGATTTGCCTTAGGCGCCGATGACGGAGTACGTATTGATGCCGATGGCCCGGATGCCTACTTTGTAGCAGAACAAATTGCAAACTATGCAAAATCAAACGGTTATGAATTAGTAATGGTGGGTAAAGAAACCATTAATTTCAACGGCTCTTCGGTTGGAGGTATGATTGCAGGATTTATGGATTTACCATACGTTTCATTGGCAACTAAATTCGACTTAAACGGAAATGTTGCTACCATTGAACATGATGTTGACGGTGGAACTCAAGTTGTAGACTGCGAATTACCAATGGTGCTATCGTGCGCAAAAGGAATGGCAGAACAACGTATTCCAAACATGAAAGGAATTATGGGCGCACGTACAAAACCATTAACTGTTGTTGCAGCTACCGGTGCTGAAAAATTAACGAGCATTAAATCTTACGCTCTTTCTGCAGGCCGTACTACTTGTAAAATGATTGACGAAAACAATCTTGAAGAGTTAGTAAACTTATTACATACAGAAGCGAAGGTTATTTAATTTATTGTAGAATTTTAAAAAATTATCATATGTCAGTTCTTGTATACACTGAAATTAACAAAGGAAAAGTTAAGAAAGCTTCATTGGAAGCGGTTAACTACGGAGCAAAAATTGCTGAGCTTACAGGTTCATCTGTTACTGCAATTGCCATCAATGCGGATGCAGCTCAATTAGAAGAAATCGGAAAAGCAGGCGCTAAGAAAATTTTATCTGTAAAGAATGATGCTTTAAAAGGATTAGACAGCATGTTGGTTTCAGCCACTGTTGAACAAGCCGCAAAAGCAGAAGGTTCGAAAGTGATTATATTTTCGTTTGATATCACAGGAAAAGCAGTTGCTCCGCGTTTATCTGCAAAATTAAAAGCAGGTTTAGTTGCCGGTGCGGTTGACTATCCTTCTGTTAATGGCACTTCTCTTGAGGTGAAGAAAAATGTTTTCTCAGGAAAAGCTACAGCAGTTTATACTATTCACAGTGATGTGAAAATTATTTCATTGTTACCTAACTCTTTCCCTGTAAAATTAGGTGATAACAGCGCAGCAGTTTCTGATTTTAATGTGGATTTAGCTTCCGTACAATCAAAAATTAAAGTGAAAGAAGTTAAATCAACTGATGTTGGAGGTATGGTTCCGCTTCCTGAGGCAGAATTAGTAGTAAGTGCAGGTCGCGGAATGAAAGGTCCTGAAAACTGGGGAATGGTTGAAGATTTAGCGAAAGCTTTAGGCGCAACTACTGCATGTTCTCGTCCGGTTGCTGATATGCACTGGCGTCCGCACCACGAGCATGTTGGACAAACCGGTGTGGCTATTCGCCCCAACTTATATATTGCTATTGGTATTTCAGGCGCTATTCAACATTTAGCCGGTGTTAACGGAAGTAAAACTATTGTTGTAATCAATAACGATAAAGAAGCTCCATTCTTTAAATCTGCCGATTACGGAATTGTTGGTGATGCATTCACTATTCTACCTAAATTGGTAGAAGCGGTTAAAAAATTTAAAGCTAACCAGAACTAATTCAGGCATTTTTTGTAAATTAGAACTTCTCATGGGAATGAAAAAAGTAAGGCTTGAAATAGTTGGACTCTCTTACAGCCAAACACAATCCGGTGCTTATGCTCTGGTTCTAGGTGAAAGTGCCGGAACCCGCCGCCTGCCAATTATAATTGGAGGTTTTGAAGCGCAGGCCATTGCCATCGAGTTAGAAAAAATGACGCCTAGCCGTCCGCTTACTCACGATTTATTTAAAACATTTGCCGAAACCTTTGACGTTCAAGTGAACGAGGTTCTTATTTATAATTTAGTAGAAGGGATTTTTTACGCGAAGCTCATTTGCAACGATGGCACCAAAGATGTAGAAATTGATGCGCGCACCAGCGACGCGATTGCTTTGGCCGTTCGTTTTGCATGCCCCATTTATACTTACGAATTTATTTTAAAATCGGCCGGTATTGTGTTAGATGATGAGAACGCGGGAATTGCAGGAAACATCGAAGCAGAAGTTCCGCAAAAAGAAGTTTCAGGTGATACTGATGATTTAAAAAGTAAAAGCACCGAAGAATTAAAAAATCTTTTGCAAACAGCTTTAGATGACGAACAATACGAAACGGCTTCTAAAATTCGTGACGAATTAAACGTTCGTAAAAAATCCTAATTAAACTTTTATTTGAAAAGCAAAAAATAAAAACACTATGAAGGATTTTTTTGCCTTTATCAAATCAAAACAGTTTTTTCTCCATTTTGGACTAGCTTGCTTAACCGTAATCATTACTCTTTGGATTTTAGTAAAGAGTTTAAACTCCTATACTCAACACGGAGAAAGTGTAGAAGTTCCAGACTTTAAAGGTAAATCCATTAAAGAATTAGAGGCTTTCATTACCGGGAAAGATTTACGCTATCAAATCATCGATAGTATTTACGCGCCAAAAGAAAAACCGGGAGTTGTTATTCGTCAAGACCCTGAAACAAAAACCCGCGTTAAACGCAATAGAACGGTGTATTTATACGTTACTGGATTTCAACCACCGCAATTAGTTATGCCAAAATTAATTGACCGTAGCGCGCGCCAAGCTGTATTGATGATTGAAAGTTACGGATTAAAAGTTGGAAAGATTACTGAAGTTGCAGGTGATTGCAACGGTTGCGTTTTAGAACAATATGCCAACGGTAAAAAAATTGAGCCCGGCACCATGGTAAAAAAAGGAACTGTTATTAGTATAAGTATTGGAAGAAAAGAACGATTTATTAATTCGGGAGATAGTACCGCTGTGTCAACCGATCCAACAAATTTTGAGTAAAGAGATGAGAAAAATAATTTTGATATTAATGAGTGTGATGTTCTGCAAGGAAATCGCCTTCTCGCAAGAGAAACTGGTTCCTCTGAATGGCAACATTAATCTGATGTATCATTCACCACAAGCTCAAAAAAATAATTCACTTCAAAAAGTAACTGCACTTTACGACACACTACCTTTTTTTGAAGATTTCTATTACGCTTCCCGTTCCGTTTATCCAAGCGGAACACATTGGCTTGATTCCAGTACTTATGTAAACACAGGATTTCCTATTGCCCCTCCAAGTATTGGCGTTGTTACTTTTGACGGCTTAAACAAAAAAGGTTATCCTTATAATCTAACTGCGCAACCGGTTGTTTCAGCAGCGGCTGATACTTTAACCTCACGTCCGATTTCATTAGGAGTACAAAGTTCTTATACATATTCTGCGACTGATAGCTTAGCACTTACATTTTTATACCAACGTGGCGGCTTTGGCGAAAATCCGGAAGTAAACGATTCTTTAATTGTAGATTTTTACAAACCTCTTTATCCTGTTGTAACAGGCACTGTCACTAATTACGGTGCCTGGTTTAGAGTGTGGAGTACAAAAGGAAGTAATTCACTTCCCGGTAACGACACCATGTTTAAGCGTGCATTCATCCGCATCACTGATACTGCATATTTTCATAATGGATTTAAATTCCGATTCCGTAACAAAGCCACCACCAGCGGAAGCGTAGATCACTGGAATGTAGATTACATCAATTTGAAGAAAAATTATTTAAGAACCGATACAGTTTACGATGAAGTGGCATTAGGTTACATGCCTCGCCCTATTTTTAAAAATTACTCAGCGATGCCATATTATCAGTATCAATCTACTGAGATGGGAACGAAATTCTCGAACTTCATTCGCAACAACGCGGTTGGTACTGTAAAAAATACAAATTACGAATACATAATTTCTGACGAGAACAACACACCGCTTTTTAACTATGGCAGCAGCTCATCCAATGCCGGTAACGTTAATCCTTTTGTTACACGCGGTTGGGATTCAGTAGCTACACATAAAAGTCCGCCTGTAAATTACACGATTAGTCCGTTTAGCGATAGTTCTCGTATATATGTTCGTCATATTATTAATTCTAATCCGGATGTTTGGAAATACAACGATACTATTTACCAAAAATTTGAATTCAATAATTATTATGCTTACGATGACGGGAGTGCAGAAGCAGGATACTATTTGAATACTTATGGTGCTAAATTGGCTTTACGTTTTACATTAAATGTTGCCGATACTCTACATGGCATGGATATTTATTTCAATCCAATTACACAAGGTAACTTAATTCAAGCCACAACTTACCGCATGTATTTATGGAGCGATGGTGGGGGTAGTCCGGGCACCGTTATGCGCCGCGACAGTGTGGCTTACCCAAAATACTTACAGATTGGCCACAATAAAATGCCGCGTTATTTTTATACCACGCCTATTATTTTAAATCCGGGAACTTATTATTGCGGCATCGTCCAAACTACCAATCAACAATTAAACATTGGGTTCGATAGAAACTTTGATCATAAAGATGCTTTGTATTATGATGTCAGCGGCTTCTGGCAACAATCCGCCATTCCGGGATCTATCATGATTCATCCTGTTGTTGGCCCTAGTGCAAGAGCATTGGTTGGTATTAAAGAAACAGAGAACAAAATAGAAAGTTCCGTTAAAATTTATCCTAATCCGGCGAGTGATAAATTATTCATTGAAACAAAAAACATCAGTGAGTGCAACGATTGTAAAATTGAATTGTACTCTGTTTTAGGAAACAAATTGAATGAAGAAGAACTTGGCAATGGTGTAAAAGAAATTTCTCTATCCGAATATGCAGCGGGTATGTACTTCATTGTTATCAAACAAAACAACAAAGTTGTATCGCAAAACAAATTCATCATTTCGCGATAAGCCATGAATAAAGGTCCGGATACTGATGATTTTTTAGAAGAGGAAGAAGACGATCGCGAGCTCTACGAACATCACAACATAAAGGTTGATAAAGGCCAGATTATGATGCGCATTGATAAGTTCATCATGATTCGCATCAGCAACACCACGCGCACTAAAATTCAAAATGCTTGTGAAGCAGGAAGTGTTTTGGTAAACGGCAAACCCGTTAAATCCAATTACAAAATAAAACCATTGGATGAAATTTCCATTGTGTTAACAGTTCCGCCGCGTGATGTAGAAGTTGTACCTGAAAACATTCCGTTAAATATTGTTTATGAAGACGAATACATTGCATTAGTTAACAAACCTCCCGGAATGGTAGTACATCCCGGTTATGGTAATTACAGAGGAACTTTAGTAAATGCACTTGCCTATCACTTCAAAAATTTGCCAACCAGCAAACAAAAAATTGCGCACGATGTAACTTTAGAAAGACCGGGATTAGTGCATCGCATTGATAAAAACACATCCGGAATCGTGATCATCGCAAAATCAGAATTAGCGATGACCCGATTAGCTAAAGATTTCTTTGATCATACAATTGACAGAAAATACGTGGCTTTGGTTTGGGGAAATTTAAAAGAAGAAAGTGGTACTATTACCGGACATGTTGGTCGTGATTTAAAAAACAGAAAAGTGATGACTGTATTTCCGGATGGATCTCATGGGAAACATGCAGTAACACATTATAAAGTTTTGGAAAGATTCGGTTATGTTACTTTAGTTGAATGTAAATTAGAAACCGGAAGAACCCACCAGATACGTGTGCATTTCAAATCGATTGGTCATCCTTTATTCAATGATAATGAATATGGTGGTGATATTATTTTGAAGGGAATTAATACTGCCAAATACAAACAGTTTGTACAAAATTGTTTTACCATGTTACCTCGCCATGCGCTTCATGCCAAAACATTGGGCATTACACATCCAATTAACGGCAAGAAATTATTGTTTGAGAGTGAAATCCCTGCCGATATGCAAAGTGTGATTGATAAATGGAGAAAGTACGCGTTGAATAAAGAATTGGATACAGAGAATTAAAACTCCGCCAATACAGTTTGCGAGCCTTTTACAACGTCGCCGATTTTTACTTTCACCTTTACATCCAATGGTAAAAACAAATCAACGCGCGAACCAAATTTAATGAAGCCCATCTCCTGACATTGCGAAGCCTTATCGCCTTCCTTGCAATACCACACAATACGACGTGCCAATGCTCCGGCAATCTGACGGAATAATACCTCTTTGCCACTGCTGTGTTTTACAACAACGGTAGTACGCTCATTATCGGTACTCGACTTTGGTTCCCAAGCCGCTAAAAATTTACCGGGATGATATTTGAAGAACACCACATCGCCTGCAATAGGGTAACGATTCACGTGTACATTAATTGGCGACATAAACACGGACACCTGCAAACGCTTGCCTTTAAAATATTCCGGCTCTTCAGCTTCCTCAATTACTACCACTTTACCATCGGCGGGAGAAATAATGAAATTCTCACCTTGTGTGAAGGTACGTGTAGGATTACGGAAAAATTGTAAGATTGTAATGATTAAAAACGCGCTTACTAAATAAGCGAACCAATGCGCGATAGCAAAGCTGGGGAAAAAGAAATGGGCTATAAATGTAATGATAGCGCTGAATACCAACACTAATATTAAACTGGCGTAACCTTCTTTGTGAAATTTCATGGGTTTAAAGATAGGAATTAATCTTTAGATTTTCTGTTGCCGAAAAACGATACATTATTCATTAAATAAGCCAACTTCACCGTAAATCCCTTGGCAATTGGACCATCAGGCTGAAAACTTAAACGATTCGTTTCGTATAACATATCAACCATAAATACCTGCGATTTAATTCTGAAATTAAAATTCAAACCCAGGTTATAAAAAAAATAGTCCGACACATTTTGAACGGCCATTTCCTTCATCGCCTTGTTTTCGTACGTAATAATTTCCGTTGAGATTAATGAATCTACTCTTTGATACTGGTTAACATACTTTTTCACTTCATATAACGACGCATCCCGTTCAATTCTTCCGTTATAATTATACATAAGCACCTGGTTAAATCGGAAACCCGAATACAATCTTAAGAATCTGGTGATATTGCCCGTTAACACCATGGAAATATCGTAATAATGGATATTTAACCTTCCCGTATAGTGATCGTTTATTTTATAAAACTTAGAGCCAACCGGCAGGGTTCCATATTGAGAGTAGGTCCAGGAAGATGAAAATGAATCATAATAATTCTTACCATTTTTATCATTAGAATAAAACTGAAATCTTGAATCAATATCTTTTGAAGCAAACCAATAATTAAAATCGGTTTTTATAAATAGACCTTTATAGTTTAATACATATCCAATTCCAAATGCCGGTGATTGGTAATTATATTTTTGAACCTCAAACCTGTAATTATACTCATCTGAATATTTACTATGATTTTCATAATAGCTAACCAATTTTGGCGCGTAATATAAATTGAAATAGACGCCGTAAAAATTTTTCAATTTTAGAGAATCATGTCGGGCAACAGACAAAAATGTATTTAGAATAATAAAAAACAGTACGCAGATTCTCATAAGACAATTTAAGAATTAATACTCAAACTATCAAGCTAAATGCTTCACCATCTCTCCGCAAATAAACTCGGAGGCTTTACCATCACCATAAAGTTTTGGGAATTGCATACCTTGCTTTTGTGTGAGTGTTTTATAAGCTTCAATGATTTTAGTTTCATTCGCATCAGCGATAATTGCCGTTCCGCATTCCACTAATTCAATCCACTCCGTTTCGGGACGTAAAATCACACATGGTTTTTCAAAATAGAAAGCTTCCTTTTGCACACCTCCGCTGTCGGTCATAACAATCTTGCAATTTTTTTCCAAGGCAATCATTTCCAAAAAAGAAGCCGGTGGCGCAATATGGAATTTTTTATTGCTTTTGATTTCCTTCAGCAATACAGGATTTAAGTTTGTTTCGAGCAACTTCGCCGTACGCGGATGCAAAGGCAAAATCACTTCCACATTTTCCGAGGTGCTGATTTTATGCAAGGCGCTGAATAAAGCGTTTAAGCGCTCCGGTTCATCGGTGTTATTATTACGGTGAATGGTAGCTAAAATAAAATTATTCTTAGGCAGATTATATTTACCGATGATTGATGTTTTTTGTTCAGCCACGGTTGAGAAATACAAACTGTTATCGTACATCACATCTCCGCAGTGGTAAATTTTGGGGTTATTCGCATTGTACGGCGCTGCATTCGTGATTTTAAATCCTTCCTTCACTAAATTTTCGAAACCTGTTTTGGTTGGTGAAAACAATAATGTACTTACGTGATCACACATGATGCGATTTACTTCTTCAGGCATGGCTTTATTATAGGATCTTAATCCCGCCTCTATGTGCACTACCGGCACATGAATCTTACTCGCCGCAATTCCGCCTGCTAATGTCGAATTGGTATCACCATACAATACAATAGCGTTTGGTTTTTCCTTTACCAAAATATCTTCAATACCTGTAATCATTGCCGCGGTTTGCTTACCGTGAGAACCACTTCCTACATTCAAATTATAATCAGGAGCAGGAATACCCAACTCATCAAAAAACACCTGACTCATGTTTTCGTCGTAATGCTGACCGGTATGAACAATAATCTCCTTTATCTGCGCAGAAAAATGCGTTTTAATAGCGCGACTTAAAGCTGCAGCTTTGATAATTTGTGGCCTGGCGCCAATGATGGTTACAATTTTGATCATAATTATAAAATACCCTCATCCGCAAAGCTAAGATATTTTTGGTCACCAATGATAAGATGATCTAACAAATTTATATCCATCATCCGAGTACTTTCTTTAATCTTCTTAGTCAGACTTACATCCTGCTCACTCGGCTTTAATTGCCCGGATGGATGGTTGTGACAAAGTATTATACCGCTTGCTAAGGATTCAATGGCCGGTTTTAAAATTAATCTCACATCTACCACCGTGCCGCTTATACCACCCTGACTGATACACTCCATTTTTACAACGGAATTTGCACGGTTTAAAAGAAGAATCCAAAACTCTTCATGCGGCAAATCACTTAGTTTTTTATTCAGCAATTTAAATGCATCTAACGAAGAGGTAATCTTTGGCTTATCTGCACGCTCCAGCTCATTTCGTCTTCTTCCCAATTCAAAAGCAGAAGCTATGTTGATGGCTTTAGCCTCCCCTATTCCCTTAAATTTTTTCAATTCCGCAACTGATGATTTTGCCAATTGATTTAGATCGTTACTGTAATAATTTAAAACGCGCTGTGCTAATTGAATCGCCGTTTCCTCTCGTGTTCCAAATCCTATTTGAATCGCCAACAATTCGGCATCCGAGAGGTTTTGTCTGCCTATACTCAAAAGTTTCTCCCTTGGCCGGTCATCTTCTGCCAAAAACTTAATGGGAATGTGCTTGATGAATGTCTCTTCCATAACAATTCAAAATTAGATTGAAGAAATGCTCATTGATGGCTATAAAATGTAGCAATTACAAATTGTGCCCAAATATTACACATTCGTTTTTTACAATAGTTTTATTTGGGTACCTTTACAACCATTATGTCGCTTTTCGACAGTCAATCACTCAGTATTTTTAAGATAAAAGAATTCCGCTTTTTCTTTTACGCCCGCTTTTTTCTTACGCTTGCCATACAAATGCAAATGAGTACAATCAGTTTGCAGATTTATTATGAGCATACACGAGAGGAATTAGTGCTGGGTTTAATTGGTTTAACGGAGGCAGTACCTTTTGTAATTTCTTCATTTTTCTCAGGACATGTT
>CAYQDP010000037.1:0-12916 GCA_964416235.1 uncultured Flavobacteriaceae bacterium
AATGGTCCTAACTTTAATGCTGTTGCTAATCCTACGGCAATGTGTAGTGGTTCAACTGCTACCTTAGTTGCATTCGCATTCGGACCACCTTTAAGTCATACCTGGATGCCGCCGGCAGTTACAGGAAATACAGTGATTGTTTCTCCAAGTGTTACTACAGTCTACTCGGTTACTGCAGCAAACGGAGCAGGATGTACTACAACACGCACTGTTAATTTGATCGTTAACACAACTCCTACAGTGGTAGCTTCTACTTCTTCTAGCACATTGTGTTCAGGAACATCAGCTACCTTAAATGCTACCGGTGCAACAAACTATACTTGGACACCGGGACCACTAACAGGAGGAACTGTTGTTGTTACTCCAACAACAAGTACAACCTATACAGTTCGCGGAGCCAATGGAAATTGCTTTAATACGCAAACAATTAGTATAACTGTTTTACCTTCTCCTACCATTACTGCGATTGCTTCTCCTACAACAATTTGTGCAGGGGGTCAAACAACATTATCGGCAAGTGGCGCGACAACTTATACATGGATACCTGGTTCATTAACTGGCGCTACGGTTGTTGCTAGTCCTACCGCTACAACTATTTACACTGTGACAGGTAATAATGGCGGTTTATGTAATGCTACCCGAACCGTACTTGTAAACGTTAATACCCCTACAATAAGCGCAACTGCTAGTCCAAGTACTATTTGTAGTGGAAGCACTGCAACGCTTACCGCAAGTGGTGCTTTAACATATACATGGATGCCGATTGCTACAACAGGAAGTAACGCGATAGTTAGTCCGAGCACCACAACAACTTATACCGTAAGTGGAATTAACGCCGCAGGTTGTATTGGTACAAAAACAGTAACTGTGAATGTAACCACAACTCCTACTGTTACTGTTGCAAGTTCATCAAGTACAATATGTAGTGGTACATCAACTACTTTAACAGCAACCGGTGCTACTACTTACACATGGCAGCCTGGTGCATTAGCCGGTGGAACTGTTGTAGTAACACCAAGTGTAAATACAACTTATACTGTTTCAGGAGCTAATGGATCTTGTACAAATACTAAAACAATAAGTATAACTGTTCTTCCATCTCCAACTATCAATGCAACGGCAAGCCCAACAATTTTATGTGCGGGCGGATTAACAACATTAACTGCTACAGGTGCTACATCATATACATGGATGCCAATGGCGGTCACCGGAGGAACAGTAGTTGCCTCTCCTACCGTTACAACAATTTATACAGTAACCGGAACAAATGGCGGAGTATGTGCCGGAACAAAAACTGTTCTAGTGAACGTAAATACTCCAACTATAACCACGGTTGCGTCTCCAACATCTATTTGTATTGGTGGGACAGCAACACTTACAGCGTCTGGTGCAAATACTTATACCTGGTTACCAATTGCAACAACAGGAAGTACTGCAGTGGTGAATCCAACTGTTACAACTACCTATACAATTGCAGGCACTAATACTTTAGGTTGTACAGGGGCAGGAACAATTACACTTAACGTATTAAATATCCCAACTGTAACAGCTGTTAGTTCTGCTACAGCAGTTTGTGCCGGAAGCTCGGCTACCTTAACAGGAAACGGCGCTACCACTTACACATGGATGCCTGGTACCTTAACAGGAACATCGGTTGTTGTTACACCAACTTCTACAACTATTTATACTGTAACAGGAAGTAATGGTGCTTGTACAAACACTGGAACTGTATCTCTAACGGTTAACACCTTACCTACAGTTACGGCAGTTAGTTCGCCAACTGCAATTTGTAGTGGTGCTTCAGCTACCTTAACCGGATCAGGTGCTTTAACTTATTCGTGGATGCCTGGCTCATTAACAGGAACAACAGTTGTTGTAAATCCAACTTTAACTACAACTTATACAATAAGTGGTACTGACGTAAATGGTTGTTCAAATTCAGGAACCTTATCACTTGTGGTTAATACGCCTACAATTACAGCAAGCGCTACTCCGACTTCTATTTGTGTAGTTGGTAACGTAACATTAACAGCTAACGGAGCATCAACTTACACCTGGAATCCGGGTGCATTGAGTGGTTCTACCACAGTGGTATCTCCAACTGTTACTACAACTTATACCGTTGATGGTACAAATTCGTTTGGCTGTACATCTAGTGCTATAATTACCGTTAGCGTATTAACGAATCCAACTGTTACGGCTGTAGCTTCAAGCAATACATTGTGTAGTGGATACAGTGCTACATTAACCTCTTCAGGTGCCCTGTCATATACCTGGATACCGGGTGGATTAACAGGATCAACCGTTGTTGTGACTCCAACAACCACTACAACTTACTCTGTAATTGGGGTGAACGGAAGTTGTACGCCTGATACTGCTTATGTTACCATTAACGTATCTCCTAGCCCTGCAGGCGTTGTTGCTTCAAGCACAGGAACAATTACTTGTTTAACAACAACAGCTAGCTTAACGGGCGCTTCAACTTCAACTAACGTTGGATATTTCTGGAACGGGCCGGGCTCTTACACATCTAACGTACAAAATCCGGGAAGTGTAACGGCAGGCGGCGTATATACATTATCTGTAATTGATTTATCTAACGGTTGTATTACCACGGCTACTACATCAGTAGCAACTAATACCGCAGGACCTACATTAACACTTACGTCTACCGGAACAATTACTTGTTTAAGTAATACCGTTTCAATAAGCGTTACTTCAACTGTTAGTGGGGTTACTTATACATGGACCGGGCCGTCAAGCTTTACGTCTAACGCTACAAGCTTTACGGTAACAACTGGCGGTTGGTATTATGTAAACGCATTTGACCCATTATCAGGTTGTACCAAATTAGATTCAGTAGCAGCGATTACAGATACATTTGTTCCTGTTACCGCAACTATTACTCCTGCTACTTGTACAGGTTCTGTTACAAATAACGACGGTACCATAACGCTTGGTAATTTCACAATTACCGATAAGTATGATTTTGTTGCCGGTGCTACTTATACAGGAACCGCAACCTATGCCACTGCAACGGTAATTCCTGTATCGGGGGTTATTACAAATACATTATCCAACCCACTTGTTAATACACCTTATACTGTGAGAATCTTTGCGATTAACGGATGTTTCAAGGACACAACTTTAATTTTAATACCTATAGATTGTTCAGTGAACAACGCATTAGGAATTGCAAAAGCAGTTACTTCAACTACACTAAATGCTAACGGTTCTTATGATGTAGCTTACAAAGTTGTAGTTAAAAACACAGGGTTTGCACAATTAAACAATGTATTATTAACTGAAAACTTAAGTGCAACATTCCCGGCTCCAACCGCATTCACAGTTGTATCTGCACCGATAATTACAAGTACAGGCTCGAGCTTAACCATTGATCCTGCATTTAACGGCTCTACATCAACTGCATTAACAAATACATTAACCAGCATCTTACCGGTTGGTCAAACCGATACTATTGTGTTTACAGTTAACATCATTCCAAATGGCATATTTGGAACATTTAACAACAGTGTATTAGGTGCTGCAACCGGTGGAACAGCTTCAACTGTTGTTACAGATTCGTCTCAGGTCGGATTAGATACTGATCCAGACTTAGACGGAGATCCTACTAACAACAACGTTCCTACGCCATTAAACTTAGTTCCATTCCAATTCTTCGGATTAACTAAAGAAGGAAGTTTAAATGGTCCGTTAAGCGATGGCAGTTACGATATCACTTACACAATTACTGTTCATAATTTAGGAAACGATACATTGAAGAATGTTGTAGTGAAAGATAGTTTATTCGGAACCACTATTAAAAACCCTGCTACTTATACTATGAAGAGTGGTCCAACAGCTAGTGGAAGTTTAACAGCAAACGCTGCTTATAACGGAAACTCTGATGTAAATCTTGTAACGCCTGGTTCAAGTATTATGGCGCCGGGCACTACAAGCAATATCATCTTTACAATTAATGTATTCCCCGATACTGTTACTGTAATCAGTAACTACGCCACCGGTTCTGCACTGGGAAGTAATTCGGTAGCAGTTAGTGACACTTCTAACTCAGGTAACAATCCTGATAGCAATAGTAACGGAGTATGGAATGAGCCTGTTGACAACAAGCCTACTGTATTAATCATTGAAGACACTGAATTGTTTATCCCAGAAGGCTTCACTCCTGACGGAGATGGCAAGAACGATTTATTTGTTATCAAAGGATTAAAAGGTAAAGAATGTACGTTAACTGTGTTTAACCGATGGGGTAACAAAGTTTACACTAAAGAGAATTATGATAACTCCTGGAATGGTACACCAAACGTTAACGGAACTTTAGGAACTCAAAAATTGCCGCAAGGAACTTACTATTACATTCTTGAGTTCAAGAATGGCGACATTAAACCGGTTAATGGATTTGTTGTATTACAGTATTAATATTAAGAGATTAAAAATATGAAAGCAACCAAAAATATCATCAAAGCAGCATGTGTTGGTTTACTTATGTTAACTAACGTAGTGGACACAAAGGCACAGTACGATGCCATGTTTACACAATACATGTTTAACGAAATGTTTATTAATCCGGGATATGCCGGAAGTCGTGATGCCTTATCAGCAACTGCGTTACACCGTCAGCAATGGGTTAACTTCCCGGGCCGACCAATCACCACAACCTTTTCCATGCATGGTCCGTTAATGGGAAATAAAATGGGAATTGGATTAAGTTTCCTGAATGAAAAAATAGGGGTATTAAATCGTAACCTGGTTTATTTAAGTTATGCTTACCGCATCAAAACCGGCGCTAATAGTAATCTAGCTTTAGGTTTAATGGGTGGTATCCATAATCAGGTTAATAAATTCTCTGAGTTAAAAACTACAGAAGTTGGCGACATTCAATTATCTCAAAATTCACCAAGCATGTTAGCGCCTAATTTTGGTTTTGGTGTTTACTGGAGCGATAAAAAAATGTATGCAGGATTATCTATTCCTCGCATGGTTGATGACCGTGTATTATTTGATGCTTCAGGAAATGCAACAAAAATTGTAAAAATGGATCCTGCTAAATTCCATTACTACTTAACTGTTGGTCGTATGTTTACTTTAGCTGAAAGCTTAAAACTAAAAGGTCAGTTAATGGTAAAAGCAGTGCAAAATGCTCCTGTTGAATTTGACATTAACGCTAATTTCTTAATTAAAGATATGATTTGGGCTGGATTATCATACAGAAGCAGCTCTGATGCATCATTATTATTAGGCGTTCAATTAGGTCCACAATTTGTTTTCTGCTACTCGTATGATTATGCTTTAACAAAGATTCAAAAATATTCTCAAGGATCACATGAGATTGCCTTAGGTTATACTTTCTCTTATAAAGGAAAGAAAATTGTTACACCACGTTATTTTTAAGATAGATTATGAAGAAATTGTTTTTATCACTCACAGCTTTAACATTTTCAATCTTCGCTTATGCGCAAGAAGGATTAATATTAAAAGCCAATAAACTTTACGATAGCCAAGCATACGCTGAGGCCATTCCTAAATACGAAAAGGTATTTAAGAAAGACAGCAACAACACCATTGTTTTGGCGAAATTAGGTGATTGCTATCGCTTAACAAACAACACAAAGGGAAAAGCATTGTGTTACGGTAAATTGGTAGAAAAAGGAAATGCTGATGCCAATCAGAAGTTCTATTACGGACAAGCCTTAATGGAATTGGGTCGTTATGAAGAAGCCAAAAAATTGTTTGAAGAGTATTCTGCCGACGAACGTGGAAAAATTTTAGTAAAGGCAATTACCAATATGCAGACTTATGCAAAAAATGCAGATGCCTATAAAATTGATTCAGTAAATTTCAACTCGTCTGAGAACGATTTTTCACCGGCTTATTTTGCGCAGGGTATTTTAGTTTTCACTTCTTCTCGCAGTAACACACAATGGATTCGCCACGAGCATGGGTGGACGGATAAAAATTATTACACCATTTACGCTACAGAACGTGACGGTAACGGTCAGTACATGAAGCCAAAAAAATTTATGCGTGATTTGGATTCTAAGTTTAATAATGGTCCGATTTGTTTTAGTAAAGACAAAATGACCTTAGTTTTTACACGTAATTCCTCTAAGCAAAATGCGGGAGGAGATAAAAATTATAAATTAGAAATTTTTGAAGCCATTTTAAACATTGACGGTTTTGAGCGAGTAACTCCAATGCCATTTAATAATAGTAGTTATAATTGCGCTCATCCTTCTTTATCAGATGACGGCAACACATTGTATTTTGCATCTGATATGCCGGGTGGATTTGGCGGATTGGATATTTGGTACAGCAAGAAAGATGCTTCAGGCGTTTGGGGCACTCCGGTTAACATGGGAGAAAAAGTAAATACAAAAGGTAATGAAATGTTCCCATCTGTGGCGCCTAACAATTTGTTTTACTTTTCTTCTAACGGACATGACGGAATCGGCGGATTAGATATTTATGAAATTAAAATAAAAGCAGATGGTTCATTGGGTAAAGTATACAATATGGGTATACCTATGAATAGCTCTTATGATGATTTTGGAATTGTTTTTAGTGAAGACATGAAAACCGGATTCTTAAGCTCAAACCGAAAGAACGGAAACATGGATGATGATATTTATTCATTCTCTGTTTTACGCGAAGTAAAGCGTGGAAAAGATGTAATTATTAAAACCCGCGATAAAGACTCCGATACAACTATTGTTCCTTATGCAAAAGTTAAAATCAATAACGACTCTATCACAACCAATGAAAAAGGTGAATACACTTATTTCATCGAAGAAGATACCCAATATAATTTGTTAGCAAGCAAAGAAAAATATTTCGACGCTACTGATTCTTTATCTACTAAAATGTCTGACAAAGATGAGTTTGAGAAAATTGTTCCAATGGAAAAAGATCCGGACTTATCTTTGTTAGCATTTGTTTTAGATGCTAAAACGAAAGAAGCGTTAGGAGATGTGAAAATCACCATCAAAAATACAAGCACAAATAGCGACTTCGATACATACACAACAGCCGCGACCGGCGATTACAGAAAACCGCTTCGCAGTAATAAAATCGGAGATAAATTAAGTTTAAAAATTACTTTAGAGAAAAGCGGGTATGTAACTAAAGTTGTTGACTTCAATCACACAATTACAAAACCGGGCGAGATTAAATTAAATGAACTTATTGATTTAAATATTGGAAAAGTAATGGTGGGTATGGATTTAGCAAAATTAATCGACATCAAACCTATATACTTTGATTTAGGAAAATCAAAAATCACGCCGGCGGCTGCAGCCGAGTTAAACAAAGTTGTTGCGATCATGAAGGAATATCCCGGAATGACTGTTGAGTTAGGTTCCCATACAGATTGCCGCTCTGCCGCAAAATCTAATATGGCCCTTTCAATGGCTCGTGCAAAAGCAAGTGCAACCTATATCGCCAGCAAAGGCATTCCTCGCGCCCGAATTACAGGTAAAGGCTACGGCGAAACCAAATTATTAAACGGCTGTGCTTGTGAAGGTAAATTAACCTCTAATTGTACAGAAGAGGATCATGCTTTAAACAGAAGAACCGAGTTTATCGTTACAAAATATAAAGAAATTCCCAAAAAATAGTTAACAGAAAAAGCTATCTCCATTTTATTAGTTTTTATACTGTATATTTGACCATGTACTGAACTCGTTGGAATGACTAAAAAAATCAAAAACGTTGGAATTGCTTTACAAGGTGGAGGCGCTCACGGTGCTTTCACCTGGGGTGTACTCGATCGCTTATTAGAAGTTGACGAAATTGTAGCTGATGCCATGTGCGGAACAAGCGCAGGCGCGGTGAATGCCGTTGTATGTGCTTACGGTTTACATGTTGGTGGTCCGCCAAAAGCCAAAGAATTAATGGAACAACTTTGGAAAAAAATTGCCAACAGCGGAAGTTTCTTGTTTAAGCCGGGGGTGATGGATCAGTTTTTTGGTAAAGGTGATATTTATAACTCTCCGGGATATTTGTGGTTCAATGCCATGACTCAGTTTATGTCGCCATACAACTTCAATCCTTTCAACTACAATCCGCTTCGTGATATTTTAAACGATTTGGTTGATTTTGAAGAGTTGCATTTATACAACAAAAAGAAATTATTCATCTGCGCTACCAATGTAAAAACCAATCGCGCAAAAATATTTACCAATAAAGACATAACTGTAGATTCAGTTTTAGCCTCTGCTTGTTTACCATTTTTATTTCAGGCCGTAGAAATTGACGGTGAATATTATTGGGATGGCGGATATATGGGTAACCCTCCTATCTTCCCGCTTATAACCAATACAAATATTCATGATGTGGTGTTAATCAAAATTAATTCAATTAACATTAATTCAGTTCCAACTACTGCGCGTGATATTGCTGATAGAGTGAATGAAATTTCATTTAACAGCAGTTTAATTAATGAAATGAAATTAATTCACTACCGAAATGAATTATTACGCAATGGCATTTTAAAAGTTGATGACAAAGCTAACCGAGAGATTTTCGTTCACACTATTTCAGGTTACGATGCTTTAAGTCAGTTAAGCTACAGTAGCAAAATGAATACCTCCTGGGAATTTCTATTGCAGTTAAAAGAAAAAGGAAGAGAAATCGCCTCTCAATGGTTAGAAACCGATTTTAAACAAGTTGGTTTAAAATCTACTTTTGATGTAGAAGAACATTTCTTTGATAAGTTTTAAAATCACATCCTTTGTATAGTAAAGGCATAAAACAATTACTGATAGTGATAAGCAGTTTGCTTGCACATTTCATATTGCCTGCACAAACCAAATACAGTACCGACAAAAACTACATATTATCTAAATCAAACGGTGAAAACTTACTGGGCAAAGATTTTAGCAGCGCCTATCCGGATACCTCAGCCACCAATCTTCATAACTATACACCAAGAAATTATTCAGGCAATTTAGGATTACCGCAACCCGCTTACCTATTACAGTATCAACAAAGAGATTTAGGCTTTCATTATTACCAAATGCCGTTTGGCAGTAGCGTAATTTCTCCCCAACAAGTAAATTACTATGTAAGTAAAGGCCCATTTGCTTCCTTATCAGGAATTGCAGGAAGCAAACAAGAACAAACATTCCGTTTACTGTTTTCGCATACGACTAAAAAGAATTTAAATATTACGGTAAAGTTTAACCGCTTTGGATCGTTAGGTTTTTATAACAAACAACAAACTTTTGTAAATAATTTTTACACCTCTACACATTATACTAACGCAAAAAAACGTTTTGGATTTTACTCTTACTTCCTCTATAACAAAGTAAAGAATCAGGAAAATGGCGGTGTAAAATACGATACGCTCATTGAAGAAAATGTTCTTATAGGAAAAGATTTATTGGAAGTAAACCTTAGCAATGCCAAACGCGAAAACAAAACTGCAGATTTTAATTTCAATCCCTGGTTTCGTTTAAACAAAAGAGATTCTACAAAAACCTCACACTACATCGATTATAAATTTAACTACACCGGAAATTATTATTGGTATCTGGATAACGGAATTGGTTATGAAAATTTCTACAATACTGTTTATTTAGATACGATACAAACCAACGACAGTACGCATTTGAGAAAATTCAATAACCGCATTAATTACACATTTAAATTAAATAAAGTCGGACTAAGCGCTTCGATTGGATATAGCAATGAGTATGCCGTATTGCATCAATTCTTCGACAGCATATTTCAAAACAATCTGGCTCATGTTTCCTTATTTTTCAACAAAACCATCAAACATAAAGACAGCACTGCGTTTAATAGAAACAAAAAAATAAATTCGGAGTTAAATTATTCAAGTATTGTAAGTGGTGTTTATCAGAGCGACTATAAAGCTGAGTGGGTATCTTCTCTTACTTTACGCGCCGATGACAACGGAAATACAACGAACAAAAGTACGCGCCTCTTTTTAAAAATCGCTTCTGAACTTCGTCATCCGGATTTTTTATACAATTACAATTATAGCAACAACTTCAGATGGAATAACAACTTTAAACAAACAGGATTGTTCCAAGCCAAACTTGGTTTTAAAAATGAAATAAGCGGATTAGGACTTTCCGTGTTATGGCAAAATACTACTAATTTAATTTACATGGACAGCACCATGTTGCCCAAACAAGCTAATGTTATAATCAGTAATTGGGCTTACAATTTAAATTTTTCTAAAGTGTTATTTAAGCATTTAGGGATAGGCGCAAATCTTACTTACCAAACAACGAATAAAGAATCGATTGTGCGAATAGCCCCTTTACATGCCTTAGGAAGTTTGTATTATACAGGCAATCTCTTTAAAAACAATTTACAATTACAAATAGGCGCGCAAGCTGAATACTTCACTACATTTAAAGCCTACGCTTATATGCCGGCATATAACATGTACTATTTACAGAACCGCAAATCGGTAGGCGAATATCCCTTTGTAGATGTATTCTTAAACGCACGAATTCGTCCGGTACAATTTTTTGTAAAAGTGGAGAATGCATTGTATGGATTCATGGGAAGCAATTACAATTTTGTACCCGGCTATTACCAACCCGACAGAGCCTTTAGGTTTGGTTTGACTTGGTTGTTTTTTGATTAGTTTTTGTTGGTATTCGTCAATTAATCTTAATTATTTGTTAATTCTTCCACCTCTCTATTCTCCCCTATTTTATTAGCTTTGTACCTCAAAATTTATCATATTTTATCATTATGAGTACAGCAGCAAATAAAGGTCCGATTTCGAAGTTTATCGAACACCACTATAAGCATTTTAACGCCGCAGCCCTTGTGGATGCCGCTAAAGGATATGAATTACATTTAACCGAAGGCGGTAAAATGATGGTTACTCTTGCCGGTGCCATGAGTACTGCCGAGTTAGGCAAATCATTAGCAGAAATGATCCGCCAGGGTAAAATTGATATTATCTCTTGTACAGGCGCAAACCTTGAAGAGGATATCATGAATTTAGTAGCACACAGCCATTACAAGCGGGTGCCTAATTACCGTGATTTATCTCCTCAGGATGAGTGGGATTTGTTAGAAAATCACTACAACCGTGTAACGGATACTTGTATTCCGGAGGAAGAAGCATTCCGCCGTTTACAAAAGCACATCCACAAAGTGTGGAGCGATGCTGATAAGAAAGGTGAACGTTATTTCCCGCACGAATACATGTACAAAATTTTAAATAGCGGTGAATTAAAACAATACTACGAAATCGACCCTAAAGACAGCTGGATGCTAGCCGCCGCAGAACGGAACTTACCAATTGTTGTTCCGGGATGGGAAGACAGTACTATGGGTAACATTTTTGCTTCTTATGTAATTAAGGGCGAAATAAAAGCTAGTACCATGAAAAGTGGTATAGAATACATGGCTTGGCTGGCAGATTGGTACACTAAAAATTGTAGCGGAAAAGGTGTTGGTTTTTTCCAAATTGGTGGTGGAATTGCCGGTGACTTCCCGATTTGTGTAGTGCCAATGTTATATCAGGATATGGAAATGCATGACGTTCCTTTCTGGAGTTATTTCTGTCAGATTTCTGATTCTACAACTTCTTATGGTTCTTATTCAGGTGCTGTTCCTAACGAAAAAATTACCTGGGGTAAACTAGACATTAATACTCCTAAATTCATTGTAGAAAGTGATGCTACGATTGTGGCGCCACTCATTTTCTCGTGGATTTTAGGATGGTAACAGTTAATAAAAACCCTGTTGTTTATAATTCATCCCCGCTCCTCTAAAGCGGGGATTTTTGTTTGGTAACTTTACTATATGAAATAGCTAAGCTATTCCATGTGGCACAAAAGAAATACAACAACATGAAACGTTTTCTATCTTACTTCATACAGGGACTGATTTTATTCATTCCATTCATCATAACGGTTACAATTGTGGTGAAGATTTTTGATTTCTTCACGGCTATCTTTTCACAAATTGGAATTACAGACTATCCTGCACTGAATACCTTTCTCGGATTGCTTTTTACATTAGCCTTTATTTTTTTGATGGGCGTCCTTGCTTCTTCTTTTGTATTTAAAGGATTTTTTAGTTACGTGGAAGATAAATTAGAACACGCGCCATTTATTCGTCATATTTACTCTCCGCTCAAAGATTTTACCAATGCATTCATGGGGAATAAAAAGAAATTTAACAAACCTGTTTTGGTTATGACCAATCCGCAGGCAAACATCGAGGAGATAGGTTTTGTGACACATGAAGATTTAAAAGATCTCGGTATTCAGGATAAAGTTTCTGTTTATTTACCTTATTCCTATTCTCTTTCCGGTCGCTTAGTAATTGTTTCTCCTTCGCAGATTAAACCTATACATGCCGATGCAGCCGAAACTATGAAATTTATCGTGAGCGGTGGGGTTACGGATGTAGATTGATGTAAATCATTCTTTATTTAATTGAATGCCTTTATTTTTGGGCATGCGAATTTTCATTCTGCTTTTCATTTTTATTCTGACTTCCTGCAACGCCTGGAAGCATGGAAAAAACTTTTCGTATAATGAATTAAGTTGTGAAGAGTTTCAGTCATCACTTCAATCCGCTTCCGATTATTTGCTAGTGGATGTGCGTACACCCAAAGAATACCGCAACAGCCATATGTCAAATGCGATTAACGTAAGTTATTTTCATTCCTGGTTTAACGATAGTATCCGAAAATTGGATCGCAATAAAACCATTTACATGTATTGCGAAACACAGCATCGAAGCCCATTAGCTTCACGTAAAATGAAAAAAATGGGTTTTAAAAAAATTATTGATCTAAAAGGTGGTTTTATGAAGTGGGAAAAGAATGAAATGCCTATTGTCAAATAAAATTTAAACAGATTCTTCTTCACGTCCGAATAAAAATCATTACAGATGT